>NZ_JAWPOL010000100.1:0-1845 GCF_033391095.1 Vibrio sp. Vb0667
GGAGCTTGGTAGAAAATCACGTCTTGAAGCGTGCCGTTGTACCAGCCTTCCACATAAGTGCGGAACGTGTTGACACCAACCATCAAGCGTTCTGAGTACTCTTCTTGCCAATCAACCACTTCGCCGTTCAATTGACGCACAACGCAATCAGCAGCAAATTGAGCGGACTTCATCGCGATAGTGACACCCGATGAGAATACCGGATCTAAAAATTCGCCCGCGTTACCAAGCAGCGCGTAGTGTTCTGTGGCTAAGCGTTTGACGTTCGCTGAATAGCCACCCAACTCACCTACGGGATTTGGGTAGTTCGCGTTTCGCAATAAAGACGCCAAACCCGGCTCTTCATTTGCCAACTGCTGCAAAGCTGCAAGCTTATCTTCTGGGTATTGCTCGAAAAACTCAGGCTCACCCACCACACCAAACGAACACGTACCATTCGAGAATGGAATTAGCCAGTACCATACGTCGTGATTTTCAGGATGGACTGAAATCAGAATTTTGTTGCGATCGTACTCTGGCTCTTGGGGTGAAATATGATCTTCGATATGCGTAAAGATCGCTTTTCTTGGCGGAAGGCAAGAAGGTTCTTCCAGATCCAGCAAACGCGGCAGCACTCGGCCAAAACCACTCGCATCCAAAACAAAATCGGCTTCGATTTGATACGCCTGCTTATCGGGCCCAACCACTTCTAAGCGCGATTTTTTGCCTTCAAACGCCAAGCTAACCAGCTCATGCTGATAACGAATGTCGACGACCTGTTCTGCGGCGCTGTCAGCGAGCACTTTATCAAAGCTGGCGCGTTGAACCTGAAATGTGGTGCCTGGTCCTGCGGTAAATTTGTCAGTGAAATCAAAGTGGGTGTAGACCCCATTACGACGGAACGCCGCACCATCTTTGAATTGGAAGCCATGCTGCTTCACCGCCTCTGTCATTCCGGCAAGTTCAACCACCTCCATACAAGCTGGAAGTAAGCTTTCGCCAATTGAGAAACGAGGGAACGTCGCTTTTTCGATCACGACAACATCAATACCACGGGATTTTAGCAACGCAGAAACGGTGGAACCCGAAGGACCTGCGCCAACGACGACAACTTGCTTGTGCTCTGTTTTCATTCTTTATACTAGCTTGCTTGGAGTTTTAATAAGGTATGTCCGAGGCCAATGTTGTCCGTTCTTTCCACAACAGAGAGACCTGCTGCTTCAACAATTTCTAGGAAATCATCACTACGGTAGAAACGGCTATTACCATTGGCTAGGCAGGTAAAGTAAAGCGAGGTAGCATTTAAGCTGTATGACGCGCCCGCGTATTTCTGCGCATCCCAAAACAGTTCGAGAACGTAAACGGTATCGCCCGCGCTCAACTGCTCCTTCACTTTCTTCAAAATATTTAAAATTTCAATTGGAGAGAAACAATCTAAGAACTGGCTCATCCACCAAATATCGGCATGATCAGGCAATGTTTGGGCTTTATCAAGCATATTGGCAGGATACGGATGCACGCGCTCGCTGAGCTGATTCTCTGCCACGTTAGACATCGCGACTTCCAGTTGCTGCGGCAAATCAACAATGGTCACATGCACATCTTTATCGTAGTTGCAGCACTGCATTGCCCATTTACCCGTATTGCCACCGATATCGACGATGTGTTTTGGCTCATTGGCAAACACTTCTTTAAGCAGCAATGGGAAAGAACGATCCGAATAGAAGTGATCAAACTTAAACCAGCTCTGCTTAGCTTGCTCAGGTAATGTCGACAACCCTTGATAGATGGTTTCCCAATCGCCCAGCTCTTTCAATCCAGCAGGTTTGCCGTCTTTGATTGCTTCAGTCAGGTGCATCATCGCGG
>NZ_JAWPOL010000101.1:0-1842 GCF_033391095.1 Vibrio sp. Vb0667
CCTTCTCCCATCTGCACGGCGGCTAAGATGGTTTGAATCGCCTCATAGTGAGGCACTAACCCCAAAAACATTTCCGTATTTGGGGTCAGTGAGAAAGGTTGAACTCGAAATCCAAAATGCGACAAGTACATAACGAATCACAAACTCTTTGAAAAGCTAACGTTTCTTCTGCGCTTATTGCGCATCAGGGAACCACTCTTGCAGCAAATCACGCGAGCGCTCTAGCTCTTTTTGCCAAGAGTTCACGCCAACAACGGTCGGTTTAAGCAGAATAACTAGCTCGGTTTTTTGCGTCACATTCGAAGTGTTGCGGAACAAGTGACCCAGAGCTGGCACGTCGCCAAGGAATGGGACTTTTGACACTTGCTCGACATTTTGTTGCTTCATCAAGCCGCCGATAACCACAACATCGCCATCTTTCGCACGAATGACCGAATCAGATTCTCGAATCGAGCTTTTTGCCAAAGGCAATTGAATGTTTTGAAAATCACCACCAAGATTTAACTGCTTCACTTCTTCTGTGACTTCAATGACCGCTGGATGCACATGCAAGAACACGTTGCCCTTGTTGTCGATTTGTGGCGTCACATCAAGTGAAATGCCCGAGAAGAATGGCGTCAGTTCTACTTCAGGAACCGCATTAGAGTTTTCACCATTACCCGCATTACTGGAAAGCTCAGTTACGAAGTACTGATCGGTACCAACTTTGATCACTGATTTTTGGTTGTTCGCCGCCGTAATACGTGGGCTTGAGAGTACATTGAGGTCGCCTTGCGTCGACATAAAGTTTAATACAGCCTCGAAGTTACCATCAGATATCGTAACGTTGGTTTGACCGCCAAGAAGCGTACCAATCGCATCTAATGGAGGCAGAGCAGAAGCGGGGCGATTAACAATGATACTGCCTGAGTTACCAATTGACGCCGATAAGTTCGACCAGTTAATACCTTGCTGGTAACCATCGCTGAGCGTGACTTCTAAGATTTTCGCTTCAAGAATCACCTGGCGCTGCATTCGTTCTTGAGACACACCCAAAAACTCACGCACTTCACGAATATCATCAGGGAAAGCTCGCACGGTGATCACGCCAGCTTGTGGCGTAACTACCACACTTTGGCCTTTACCCGAACCAATTAAGTTCGCCACCGCTTGTTGCAACATTGGCCAAAAATCACTTTCGGTGATGGTTTCAATGCGCGTTCCGCCTGTTGATGTCGTCGAGCTATCGTTGCCGTTATTGCTGTTGTTAGAATCTGAAGAGTCTGAGCTGTCAGAGCTACCACCAGAACTAGACGTACCAGCCGAAGTAACGGAACCCGTGACAATGCTCGTCAGTGAGCGACCTGAGCGTTTAAACTGTAGGTAGTCGACTGGAATCGTCACCGTACGCATACCTGCCGGATAAACTTGGATTACTTTGCCCGATTTCATGACATCGTAACCGTACATGTTTTGTACAACACTAAGCACTTCATCTAATGTCACGTCAGAAAGGTTGACCGTGATATTGCCTTGAACCGCAGGATGAATCGCGACGCTGTATTCTGTCCCTTTTACCAATGAAGCAAAGAAACTTCTCGCCTCTACTGCATTGGCTTGGATACGAAAACGCTTTGACGTTCCGTTATCAGAAGAAACATTGGAGTCTAAGTTAGGCATAAGATCCGCTTCTACCGAAGAAGGAATTTCCTCCAACGCGCGGCTATTCGCTTGATTGATAGATTCATTGAGAGCTTGCTTCACTTCAACCGGATCGCGGTGACCCATCGAACATCCCATTAAAGAAGCAATCGTTATTCCTACAACTAATTTGCGCATATCTGATCGGGCTCTGGTTATTAT
>NZ_JAWPOL010000102.1:0-1824 GCF_033391095.1 Vibrio sp. Vb0667
TTTGGTGCCATCTTCTTGCTCAACACTTTAAAACACACTGGAGCGATCACCACAATCCGTAATGGATTTACCGATATCTCTGCCGATCGTCGAGTTCAAGCCATCATTATTGCTTGGTGTTTTGGCTCATTCATCGAAGGTGCATCGGGCTTTGGCACACCAGCAGCGATCGCCGCGCCACTATTGGTTGCGATCGGTTTCCCTGCCCTAGCGGCGGTACTAATGGGCATGATGATTCAATCAACGCCAGTATCGTTTGGTGCAGTGGGTACGCCGATTATCGTGGGTGTAAACAAAGGTTTGGATACGCACAACATCAGTGAAGCGTTGGCAGCTCAAGGCTCAACATGGGAAGCATACCTACAGCACATCACGGCTAACGTTGCCGTAATTCATGCCGTAGTTGGTACGATGATTCCTGTATTGATGGCTATGATGTTAACACGTTTCTTCGGCAAGAACAGAAGCTGGAGCGAAGGTCTGGATATTCTACCGTTTGCGTTATTCGCAGGTGTGTCATTTACCGTTCCTTACGCATTAACTGGCGTGTTCTTGGGCGCTGAGTTTCCATCGCTGATTGGTGGTTTGGTTGGTCTTTCTATCGTCGTAACTGCTGCGAAAAAAGGCTTCCTAGTTCCTAAAACAAAATGGGATTTTGAAAGCGAAGACAAATGGCCAGCAGAGTGGCTAGGCTCTTTGAAAGTGGATCTGCACGACAATCCTGGTAAGCCAATGAGCTTGGTAAAAGCGTGGATTCCTTATGTAATGCTGGCCGTTATTTTGGTAGCAAGCCGCGTAAGCTCTGAGTTTAAAGGTCTACTGCAAAGCATCAGCGTGTCGTTTAGCAACATTCTAGGCGAGACTGGCGTTAGCGCTGCCATTCAGCCGCTTTACCTTCCTGGTGGTGTACTGGTGTTCGTTGCTCTGCTTGCTGCTGTATTGCAAAGCGGTAGCGCAAAACCTTTGCGTGAAGCATTCGGCGAATCAAGCAAAACGCTAATCGGTGCAGGCTTCGTATTGGTGTTCACTATCCCGATGGTACGTATCTTCATCAACTCAGGTGTGAACGGTGCTGACCTAGCAAGTATGCCTGTAACAACCGCGAACTTTGCCTCAGACCTCGTTGGCTCTGCATTCCCAGCATTAAGTGCAACGGTTGGTGCGCTAGGTGCATTCCTCGCGGGTTCGCATACCGTATCGAACATGATGTTCAGCCAGTTCCAATTCGAAGTCGCGCAGACATTGTCTATCTCAAGCGTGGTTGTAGTGTCACTGCAAGCCGTTGGCGCGGCTGCAGGTAACATGATTGCCATTCACAACGTGGTGGCGGCATCCGCAACCGTCGGTCTACTAGGTCGTGAAGGCGCAACCTTGCGTAAGACGATCATCCCAACGTTCTACTACCTAGTAATGACGGGCATCATCGGTGTGGTTCTGATTTACGGATTCCAACTCACCGACGTCTTGATGAAGTAATACGAATGCAGGGCTCACTGCCCTGCCCGATTTGACACAGCTGTCAGCACTACTACCCCGACATGTTGATTTAGCTTGCTACATCAATTCCCCCGGCAGCTGTGTCACCTTTCCAGTTTGCATAACTGACTGAGCGATTAAATCAAGATTGTTCAACCAATTATGTAAGTGGGTTACCTAAATCGCAGATTCAAAAGTAAGTGATGCAAAGGTAACTATACTCATTTTGATGCTTTTAGCGCTTAGTGCGATGAAAGCTCACTTAAGAGCAAATGCTCCACAACTTTGCTTAGAATAACCGCTAGGACACCATTATGATTATCTCAGCTTCTACCGATTACCGCGCTG
>NZ_JAWPOL010000103.1:0-669 GCF_033391095.1 Vibrio sp. Vb0667
CGTGTATCAAATCGAATAGACAAAAACGCCAGCTTGAGAAGGCTGGCGTTTTAGTGGGGATCTCAAAAGCTGCACCAGTAAAAGGGCTAGGCGCGTTAAAGATAGTGTTTGACGATGTTATCGATCTCTCCCGAGGCTTTTAGATCCGACAGGCGTTGATTAATAAAGTGTTGTACTTCAGGTTTCATCTCTGGAGAAAAGGCCAGATAGATCGAATAGTCGGGGATCACAGCGCTAAAAGATTGAATCTCAAATTGTTCGAGTGGCAGTTCCAGACGTTTTAAGTTGTACATCACCCGCGATTCCATCTCGACAAACGCCGTATCGCCTGGCGTTCTCTGAATTACGCGATATGCGGCGTCGTAATCTTTAACGCGCATCTCGTTGACGGTTTTATCTTCAAAAAACGGCATTAAGTTTGGGTAGTCGAAACCTAGCAGCAACACGATGGAGCGACCTTTGATGTCTTGCATGGTATTGAATTTAAAAGGCGCATCACTGCTGGATACCAACACGTGTTTTACAGTGTAAATAGGCTCTTTAGATAAGTTTTCTGATTGAACTCGGCCCCAATCAGGGCTGCCGTATGTCAGCCAGTTTTCTTCCCCACCCGCTTCTAACACTGAAATCATGCGCTTAAACGGATAGGTGTGAAAATTCACCTTATAA
>NZ_JAWPOL010000103.1:679-1822 GCF_033391095.1 Vibrio sp. Vb0667
GGCAAAAATCGCGTTCACAATATCCGTCACGATCCCGGCGTGTTGTTGTCCTTGTTGTTCGATTTGAAATGGCCTTGCTTGGTCGGCGATAACGTAATAATTCACCTCTTCAGCGGCGGTCGCTGCACTGACTGCCATACAACTAAAAGCCAATACACGTAGAAGTCCTTTCATCCTATCCTCGATTATTATTTGCTCACGACTATATTTAGAGTAGCGCAAGATTATCGGAGTGATTTCATATGGATGTAAAAGAGCGAACTCAACGCCGGTTTAGTATCGGTAACCAGCTTATGCTGGCGGTTTTAACGTTGAGTTTGATCTTTACGTTAGTCATTTCTGCCATCAGTTTATATCGTGATTTTCAAGAAGAGTTGTCCCATCTCGACACCGACTTAAAACAAGTGGAGTCGAGCTACCTCTCCAGCTTTTCAGCCAGTTTGTGGGTTGAAGACCGTGAGCTGTTACTCACCCAAGCGCTGGGGGCGATGCGTTTGCCTTCTGTGGATTACCTACGCATTGCTACCAAAGACGAAGTTATCATCGAGCTCGGAACAGAAATCACGCAAGATGTGGTTGAGAGGCGTTGGCCGATGCAGTTTAGTGTGGGTGAAAAAACGTTTGAGCTCGCAGAGCTGACTGTGCAGTCTGATCTTAGCGCCGTCTATCAAGATTTATGGCAACAGTTCTTTTTTCTGCTCACGACAGAAGCGATAAAAATTTTGTTGTTGATGGTTGGGGTGTTGTGGGTTGCCTTCCGTTTATTGGTGAATCCTTTGCAGTTGCTTTCCGGTGCGGTGAGTGATTTTAGCGGCGGTAATGCGCCGAGTACGGTCACGCTGCCCAAACGTTGGTGTTTTGATGAAGTCAGCTTGTTGGCGAAAAAATACAATCGAAGCGTGCAAAAAGTGCGTGAGCATCAAGCCGAGTTAGAAGCCGAGCGAGATAAGGCGGAAGTCGCCAATCGCAAGAAAAGTGAGTTTCTCGCGACCATGAGCCACGAGATTCGCACCCCTATGAATGGCATTATTGGTGTGGCGTCGCTGCTTAGTGATACTAAGCTCGATCCGCAGCAAAAAGAATTTGTGGAGATCGTCGATAACTCATCGCAATCGCTCATGACCATTATTGATGACATCCTCG
>NZ_JAWPOL010000104.1:0-1812 GCF_033391095.1 Vibrio sp. Vb0667
GGAGGACCAGCCATTTCCTCTTGCGGATAGTTCAATGTCACAAGCAAAATACGACCGCCCGGATTCAAAAGCTGCTTCAAGCGCGCTACGTACTCTTCTCGCATATCTTGCGGCAAAGCCACCAACGCAGCGCGATCATAAACAATATCGGCTTGAGAAACCGGAGCCGTAAAGAAATCACCAGTATAAATCGACAGTTCATCAAACTGATACAACTCGTGCATACCACTAATTGGGGTCACAGTTGGTGTATAAAAGTGTTCAGCAAAGAAAGAACGCACCGCTATTTGGCTCAGCTCAACCCCTTCCACAGAATCATGTTTCATTGCTAACCAAACGAGATCTTCAGACTTACCACACAAAGGAACCAAGACTTTGTCTTCACGTTTCGGATTCGCATGGTGCCAGTACGCTGGCAATAGAGGGTTCACATCTTCCAAATGAAAACCGATTTGATTACTGGCCCACTTACTGTGCCAAAATTCTTGATCTCTCATTCTTACTTTCTACTTGTTGGCTGATTTTCGTTTTGTGGGGTAAGACTAATGATTTTTTTAAATTTGTCTATGCCGTTCATCTTTGGTTAATACTGCGATGATAGGATGTCATCGTTCCTTGGAGAACAAACTCTTTATTCTCTATGCAGAATAAAGAAAAGAGAAATGGTGATCTAACGCACGATTCCTCCAAAAGGTTAATTTTTAGCCTTGGGATCTTTCGGAAAGTCCCCATAAATAAGTTAGTACCTAATTTGCCCAGTCTTAGCGACTTTTACGTTCCCATTTTCTAAGTGCAAGCAAGTTAAGGAGAGTGAATGAGCTTATTTCTTCGTACTACAGCATTGATGCTTTTGGTACTAAGCCGTGCGCCGGCATTCGCCGCACTTCCTAATGCCCCAAGTAATGAACAAAATCGTTCCCCTAGTCAAAACGAGGTTTGTTCTAAACTATTTAAACACAGCCTTAGCGGCTTGTATGGAATCCAATCCATCGATTCTCGTCCAACCCAGCCTTATTCAGATTTCGATATTCTTTACAGCAAAGCGCATCAAGCCCAATTCGAGCTTGAAACCATTTGTAAAAGTACCGCCCTACTCAACGATGCTCAGCCATATTTCGCTGGCGTAAAATCTAAACATCGCGCCGAAGAAAAAATCACACATGAACTGGATGGCCAAGTAGAACGCATTACTGACTTAGCTCGTGCGACTATTGTGGCGGAAGATGTGGCAAGTTTGGTCTCTATTTACGAAACGCTAGAGCGCGAAACAACTATCGTTAAAGTCAAAAACCGCTTTAAGAAACCTGGCCCTTCTGGCTACCGTGATCTGAACTTGTTAGTCCGTTTGCCAAAAACGAATTTGATTGCAGAAGTACAGCTGCACTTAAAAGCGATTGCGGATGTAAAAAATGGTCCTGAACACGACCTGTATGAGCAAATTCAAAAGCTTGAACGTCAAGCATCAATGGAAAAGCGAAATCTAAGCGAGATTGAAATGGCTTCCATTAAGAATATGCGTAGCCAAGCGAAAAACTTATACCAACAAGCATGGCAGCCTTACTTAACGACGCATTTAGAAGCGGCATAAACAAAAACGCAGCCTGAGAAACAACAAAACCACCGCAATGCGGTGGTTTTCGTTTGTATGAAAACATCAAATTTCATACATAACAAAAGACCACGACTAAGCGTGATCTATTTGATTGGTTTTACTGTTCTTTTTTTAGATTTTCTACACGAGCTTTTAACTTCTGGCCCGGGAGCTACGTTATTAGCTGTTGCGAGGTATTTGTATCTGTGCACCAGTGCTAT
>NZ_JAWPOL010000105.1:0-1808 GCF_033391095.1 Vibrio sp. Vb0667
GTCAAGTGCCCCGTCAAGGGTAAAATTATAACTGCCATCCGGTTTTACAACGAGCGTAAACACAGCATTCGCACCCACGCTTGCTGTGTAAGTAAAACTGCCATCTGCATTTGCAGTTTCAGTCATGGTTACGGCAATGCCTTGCGAAGTAAGCCCATCAACAGGCATCGCATTCACATCGAGCTGATAACGGACGACACTATCCGAGCCTTGAGTCGTAGTGAACTTACCGTCTATGGAAAGCGCTTCTTTTTGATCAGAACCAATGTTGATCAAGTCATCTTCATCGACCGTAATTGGCGCAACATTTGTGATCACTGGTTGGTCATCAACAATGGTCACAGGAATCGTGGCAGAAGTGGTGTCACCATCAAAATCCGTCGCGATGATTGGGAAGTTCAGCGTCAGTTCGTCACTGTTACTCGCATGGTCAATTGGGCCTTCGAGTGTAAAGTTGTAACTACCATCTGGATTCACAGTTAACGTAAAGACAGGATTGGTTCCTGCGGTTGCCGTATAAGTGAAACTACCATCTGGATTTGCCGTTTCACTCAATGTCACCGCAACACCTTGCGAAGTAAGCCCATCAACAGGCGTCGCACTGGCATCCAATTGGTAACTCACTACGCCATCAGAACCTTGATTGGTGGTGAAGTGTCCGTCAATCGATACTGAACCGTCTTGAGCCGAGCCAATCTGCGCGAGGTCATCTTCATCAACGGTGATCGCTTGAACATTGTTAATTGTTGGCTGGTCATCAACAATGGTTACAGGGATGGTTGCCGATGACGTATCGCCATCAAAATCGGTCGCGATGATTGGAAAATTCAGCGTCAGTTCATCACTACCAGTCGCGTGATCGATTGGGCCTTCCAACGTAAAGTTGTATGAACCATCGGTATTCACCACCAACGTAAAGACAGGATTGCCGTTAGCGGTCGCGGTGTAAGTGAAGCTGCCGTCGGCATTTGCGGTTTCTACCAGCTCAACAGCTTCACCATGTGAAGTCAAGCCATCAATTGGATTGGTCGATGCGTCGAGTTGATAACTCACCACTCGGTCGGAGCCTTCTGTCGTGGTGAACTTGCCGTCAACCGAAACAGAATCATTTTGATCCGAGCCGATGCTCGCAAGGTCGTCTTCATCCACCGTTAAAGCTTCTACACCATCAATAGAAGGCGCATCATCTTTAACTTCTATAACGATTTCTGCGGCTTTGGCATCGTTCGAACCGAGCGTCAAAGAAGAGCGGTCTCCGTCGGCATCAACGGCATAAACTGGAATGGTGAACGTTAACGATTCGTCGTTTGCGCCAGTATGATCCAGCTGTTCATAGAGGTTGAACTGATATTCGCCTTGAGACGGTGAGTCGATACTGATGTCGAATACCGTAATGCGCACACCATCAAGCTCAATATAACCTTCGTAAGTACGAACGCCGTTGACATTAGAAGTGAGTTCAAGAAGTACATTTTGCCCTTGCGATTGCAACTCGCCAGAGACATTAAATTCCGTTGGTTCTACTTCGAAGTGATCAATAATATCGCTGCCTGCGGCTGCCGAAATTGATCCGGTACCGCTAGTAATCGCGATGCCCTGTAGAGAACCTTGCTCGACGCCAGACTCGTCCAAAGACAAGCTTGTGACATTGTTAATGACTGGGTTGTCGCCATCAGCAATTGTAATCACAAAGGTATTGCTGACCGTATCTTGGTCGTAATCCACGATCGTCGTTGGAAGAGAAAGCGCTATCGTATCGCTATCATTCGTCTGCTCAAGCGGTTTGAACTGTTCAAATTGGTACGTGC
>NZ_JAWPOL010000106.1:0-1777 GCF_033391095.1 Vibrio sp. Vb0667
GACATCATCGATATGGACAAATTCGACCGTCGCAAGCTTGAACTGTTACCTGCGCCATTGAACTTTGAAGACTTTGTCGCCGAGATAGAGAGTATTTCGGCGCTCATGGCGGAACAAAAAGGACTGCGTTTCGACTTAGAACGTTTGAGTGACTTACCAAAAGCGATCGAGGTGGATGCGACCCGTTTACGCCAGGTGATTTGGAATCTAGTGAGCAACGCGATGAAGTTCACCAAAGAAGGTGGCGTTGTAATGACAGTCAGCGCTGATGTCGAAGAAGACTTCGCGACTATCATTATGGAAGTCGAAGACACTGGCATCGGTATTCCTGAAGCTGAACTGGATAAGATTTTTGCTATGTACTATCAAGTTAAGTCGGGCAAAGACAACTTGCATGCGGTAGGTACAGGCATTGGGTTAGCGGTTTCGAAACAACTGATCAATATGATGGATGGGGACATTACGGTCACAAGTGAAGAAGGCTTTGGTAGTACTTTTACTGTGTCGATTCACGTTCCTATTGTTGAACTCGAAGAGCCGGTAATCGATGCGAAGCGCGACAATGTGCATCTCAACATCTTTATGGTTGAAGACATTGAACTTAACGTGACGGTGGCTAAGTCGCTGCTAGAAAGTTTGGGGCATTCCGTGACGGTCGCGATGACTGGGGAAGAAGCGTTAGTCAACTTTGTGCCGGACCAATACGACCTTGCGCTGTTGGACATTCAACTGCCAGACATGACAGGGTTTGATGTGGCGAAGTACTACCGTGAGCATTATGACCACTTACCTCCGTTGGTGGCGTTAACGGCGAACGTGATGAAAGATCGTCGAGAGTACTTAGAAAATGGAATGGATGACGCAATCAGTAAACCATTAGCTGTGCATGCTATTCAGTCAGTGATAGATAAGTTCTTTGTTGATCGAGTCGATAAACCCGCGGTGATTGTTAAGCCTGAAGTCAAGGAAGAAGCGGCGCCTTCTCCTGTGATTGAGACACATCTACTGGATCTGGATATGCTAGAGTCTTATGTGGATATTGTCGGCGTTAAACCCGTGTACGACAGCATCAAGATGTTTGAAGACATGATGCCAGATTACATTGAGGTATTAGACTCAAACATGACCGCAAAAGATCAGGATGGCATTGTTTCTGAAGCGCATAAAATCAAAGGTGCGGCAGGATCTATTGGTCTTAAACGTATCCAAAGCGTTGCTCAAAAAGCGCAATCCCCGGATATGCCGGCATGGTGGGAAAATATTTCTGACTGGGTCGAAGAGATAAAGAATGAATACCAAAACGATATTCAGGTACTCAAAAGTTGGTTAGATCAAAGGAAATAACATGAAGAAACTTGCACCCGTAGCCTTACTTATTGCATCGCTCGTAGGTTGTAGTTCTGTTCCTCAAGTGAACTGGCAACAAGGCAGCCAAATTACGATGAATCAGGTGAATGTTGAACTAAAGAGCAATCTTTGGGTGAACTTAATGCCTGCGATTGAGGAAGAACCTGTGCAAGACGTTCAAGAGTTGAGTATTCAAGGTGCTTTGTATCTGGAAGGCGACAAACAGCTGCCTGCGAATTTGACTGCTGAGGCTCTGATTATAAAGCAGGGTACTACCGAGTGGATGATTGATGGTGGGGACTTGGAAACTCGCACTCACAGCGAAAATCAGTGGGAAGTGACGTTTACTTGGCAAGTTGAAGCCGATACAGATAAATCCGTCGATTTGGCGTTGCTGCTTGATGATGCGGGTAAACAACGTTGGCTTGTG
>NZ_JAWPOL010000107.1:0-1749 GCF_033391095.1 Vibrio sp. Vb0667
CACTACATGTCGACACCGAACAGTGAAACGTCCCCAGCGAGCAAACGCAGTCGAACGGAAGACGGTTGTTTGTTCGCACTGTTTAACCATCATGCGAAGCACGCTTTGTCTCAGGCTCAGCGCCGATACATCAGTGATTTGATTCGACCGGAGCAGTTAGCCGAAGTGATGAAGAGCGAAAAGATCAATTTTGGTAGCGTCGCTGCTTATAACTTGTTGCCAAACTGGAAACCGGTGTTGCGCCCCTTTGGAGATGTGGTCAAGTTGCCAAAGCTGATCACCATCGCAGGGTACAATTACACGGCGCTACGCCGGTGCGCGCGAGCGATTTCTTCGCGTTTAGAGCGTGCGGGCAGCCGAGTGGAGATCGTTATGTACTCCTACCGAGAACTGAGCGAGAAAGCCAAAAACGGCACGCTTGATGAGACTCTGGTTGTCACCAATATCAACTTGGACGATAACCGTCATGCGTCTGCGTTTAGCAACTTCTTTAGCAATGCCGTGCTTTACCACACCTTAGGGGCGCAAAATGCGGCGTGGTTGGATGCTCAAATGGAAAACGTCCGTGCATTCTCACCGCTTGAAGATTACCTGAGCGCGTTAGAGCCGATCGCGTCCACATTGATTAGCGAATATTGGATTGCACCGATGTTCCACCATACTCAGACGCTACGTTTTCAAGGGGTCTTGGAAGATGTCGCACTCACAAACTGGGGATGGCCAGACATACGATCCGTTTGGTCTGCGGACTGATCAAAACCGCCTGAGTGGCGGTTTTTTTGTGTCTGTAGTTTGGTGAAAGCCAGTGACGTGTTTATTTCTTCTAGCCAACAAATGTGATGTTTATCTACGTTTGAGCGTGAGCTATCAATAAATGGCCCGAAATGAACTTTGAAATTAATCACGAATTATATCGAGTCAATAGGTCTAATGTGATCTGATTTAAATAATGTAACTTTAAGAATATTGTCGAGAAAGTGATTGCATTCAAAATTCGTCTATTGACTTGTTGTTCAAATAAAATTTGTAGATTTTTTACGTGTGAAATTTTTGAGCACTGTCCATTTAAACAAATTGACAGGCTTTAAAGTGTGATTCGAAGCGCAAAAGTAGCTCGGTTGCGCGGTTGGGACTCTGTTATTGATAATTAACCCATCAGATGACGAACTGTTGATAGGGTTAAATATGCTGTACGAGTTAATCGACCACGAACTAGTAGATGTAATTAATGATCGCGCTTACCAATGGCAAGATGCGGTTAAAAAGACCACTCAATACCTAGAAAATAAAGGTTACGTCTCCCAGCACTATGCTGATGCGATCATCCGTTCAACGGAAGAAAACGGTCCTTACTATGTGTTATGCCCTGGATTGGCTATGCCTCATGCCCGACCTGAAACTGGCGTTTTAAAAACAGGCTTAGGCATCCATATTTTCCCATCACCTGTTGATTTTGGATCGGATCTCGGTCCGGCCAATATTCTTATTACCTTAGCTGCGAAAGACTCTGATACCCACATTGAGGTGATTCAAGCGTTGAGCGAGATGTTTGTGGATGAAGAGAACATTGCAAAACTGGCACAAGCCTCTTCCAAAGAACAAGTGCTAGACATAATAAAAGCATACTAAAAGGAACATAACGTGAAAGCAAACATGCGAGCCAATGTGCAAGCCTTCGGAGGTCATTTGACCGCCATGGTGCTGCCAAATATCGGAGCCTTTATCGCTTGGGGCTTTATTACTGCACTT
>NZ_JAWPOL010000108.1:0-1734 GCF_033391095.1 Vibrio sp. Vb0667
TAAACAAATGTGATGTTATTTCGCTGCACGTACCAGAAACACCTGAAACGAAGAATATGATGGGCGAAGAAGAATTTGCTCGCATGAAGCCTGGCGCAATCTTCATCAACGCCGCTCGCGGTACCGTTGTTGATATTCCTGCGCTTTGCCACAGCCTAGAAGCAGGTCACTTAGCTGGCGCAGCAATCGACGTATTCCCAGTTGAACCAAAAACAAACGCTGACCCGTTTGAATCTCCACTACAGAAATTCGATAACGTCATTCTAACGCCACACGTGGGCGGCTCTACTCAAGAAGCACAAGAAAACATCGGCGTGGAAGTAGCGGGTAAACTGGCGAAATATTCAGATAATGGTTCAACACTATCAAGCGTTAACTTCCCTGAAGTATCTCTGCCTGAACACGGTCGTGAGTGCTCTCGCTTACTGCACATTCACAAAAACCGCCCAGGTATTCTGACTCAAATTAACACAATCTTCGCAGAAGAAGGCATCAACATCGCAGCGCAGTACCTACAAACTGAAGCTGAGATCGGCTACGTAGTTATTGATGTGGAAACTGAGCGTTCAGAAGAAGCACTAACTAAGCTGAAAAGCATTGAAGGCACGATTCGTGCTCGTATTCTTCATTAAGAAGAATCCATACAACAAAGGCAGGGATTATCCCTGCCTTTTCTTTTTGTGTTACCAAAACAAATTATTTTAATTTGTAAACCACATCCACTTGGTCACGAATTACAAGAGTCGAGTCTTGGTAACTGTTCGAACCTTGCTTGCTGTCCATCGCCATTGAGCGCATCAACACAGGCTGTACATGCATTTGGTTATAGTTAATTTGCCAGATGCCGCCGAGTTTTTTATCAAAGCCTGATGCAAGCGATGCCGCTTTTTCTCTCGCATCTTTGATCGCAGCCATGCGCGCTTTTTGTTGATATTCCGCTTGATTGCTCACTTTCAATTGGATGTTGTCGACCTGATTAATGCCAGCTTTCAACGCCATATCCAAATACTGGTTAAGATCGGCTAAATCTGTCACTGTTACATTGATGCTGCGTGATGCTCTGTATCCAACCAACTCCGCTTTGCCCGATTTAGGGTAGTGATACTGAGGCGCAAGATACAGGTTTGAGCTGGTGATATTGTCCTTTGATAAACCAGCATCAGACAGATATTGGAGAAAATCTTCGACTGTTTTATCGACGGATTGTTTTGCTTGTTCCGCTGTCATGGTGGTATCCACCACTTTTACAGAAAAGGTCGCCATGTCTGGTGTTGCGACCACCTCACCGTAACCCGTTGTTGTTACGTGAGCAAATTCAGGCACATCAGCCAAGACTGAAACACTGCTAAGACTAAGAGCTGAAGCCAGCAAACACGAATACAGTTTCATTCGACAAATCCATCCATATCAATAGTGAAGTGTCTCCACAAATCAGCATCACCGACTTTGTTAAGTCGCCGAGCTGTAGGAGTAAGTGGTTTCATAATAGAAACTTCCGGTGATTATCCAAGCTCCTAACTTCACTTCTAACACAACTTTGACTGTGTAACTTTGGTGTAATTTCAACCATTCGTCATTTAGTATTCGTCAGAAATGGTCGTCTATTCAATCACTACTGTGGTAAATGACGCTGTGCATAATTGACAATCGCTTGTGAAATCTCCTGCAATACGCCAGTTTCCAACTGCCAATGGTGCCAATAAATACGATAAGACATCAGGAAGCCAGGCGTAA
>NZ_JAWPOL010000109.1:0-1731 GCF_033391095.1 Vibrio sp. Vb0667
GTACCAGTTGTTTTGATACGCTTTAGATGCAAACAGCGCGTTTGCTTTTGCTCGGTCAATAACGGATTCATCGACCTCTAGCGGTTTCATCGTTTGGCTTTCAAAGTCGTATTCCATGGTCGACACTTTTTCGCCAGGAGAAAGTACAACTAAGTTATCTCGGGTTAAGTAACCGAAGTTTTTGTCGTACTGCATCATTGCGCGTTCATCTTCGCGAGCCAGTGGCTTAGTTAAGTCACGGCCAATCATCGGTGTTTTTGCGTCCACACCAATAAGAGACAGCAGCGTTGGCGGCATATCAATGTTGTTGGCGATGCGGTCATCTTTACGTGGTTGAATGTCTTTACCAATGATCAAAGCAGGGATGTGGAAGTGCTTAACAGGAACAAGGTTTGCACCAAATACACGAGCATCGTGGTCCGCAATTACGATGAAAATCGTGTCATCCCAGTATGATGATTTTTTCGCTTTGTCGAAGAACGTTCCCAAAGCGTAATCTGAGTATTTCACCGCGTTGTTACGCGTCATGTGCTCAGAATCGTATTGTTCGATTTTACCTTCTGGGTACTCATAAGGACTGTGGTTGCTTGATGTGAACACAAGGCTGAAGAAAGGTTTGTCGCCTTTTGAAAGGCGCTCAAACTCTTCATCTGCTTTATTGTAAAGATCTTCGTCACTCACGCCCCAAGAGCCAACAAAGCCTGGGTTCGTATAGTTTTTCTCTTCAACAATTTGGTCGAAGCCATTGCCGAAGAAGAAGGTCTTCATGTTATCGAAGTTTGCTTCACCGCCGTAAATGAACTGTGTGTGGTAGCCTTGTTCTTTCAGCAAATCAGCAATAGTAAAGAAACCCGTTTGGCTTTTACTCAGTTTAACAACCGCGCGAGAAGGCGATGGCGGGAAGCCTGTTGTTACCGCTTCGATACCACGAACTGAACGAGTGCCCGTTGCGTACATTTGTGTAAACTGCCAGCCTTCTTGCATCAGTTCATCAAGGTTTGGTGTAAGAGGCAGACCACCCAAAGAGCCCACAAACTGTGCGCCCAAGCTCTCTTGTAACAAGATAACCAAGTTTTTACGCTTGCCTTGGTACGTCGCTGGGTTGCTGTTCATGGTTGGTAGCAATGTAGGATCAAAGTCGACCTTCGTTGATGAAGCGCGAACGAGATCCAACATTTTTTGATTGTCCATCTTGCCGTAGAACTGCTCTGCGCTCTTTTCTGACTTCATATTGTTGACAGCAAATAGCAATGAGTAAGACGAATTCAGTGCTAAGTCGTTAAGCAGTGGATCGTTCGAAAACGCCACCATAGCAGGGTTGAGCGGACGGTGACCCAAAGACGAACGAGCGCCTGCAACACAAAGAAGCACAACGAAAATCGCCAAAAGAGGGCGCCATTTCCAATTGATTTGTTGCGCGCTATCGGTCAGTTTTTTGCTCCATTTCCAGCCTAAAACTAGCGTCAAAGCGGTGCCGATTGCACCAATAAACAGTTCTAGTTTGTAGCCAGTCCAAAGCATGCTCATCACTTCTTTCGGGTAGATGAGGTATTCAACAAACAGGCGGTTCGGACGCAGGTCATATTCTTGAATGAATGGCGCCGTTGCCAGCTCCATGTACACAAGAATCCATAGCCCTGCGACCATCCAAAGGCGCAATACCCATTTCCAGCATTCTCCGACCTTGCCTTTTAGTGGCATGAAAGAAGAAAGCAGAGCAGGGAGGATGAA
>NZ_JAWPOL010000010.1:0-136094 GCF_033391095.1 Vibrio sp. Vb0667
TTTAAAATACAAAACGCCCGATGAAGTACATCGAGCGTTTTAGTTAAAAAGTGTCAACCCATATCAGGACGGGTCAAGCTGTGTGAGATAACCGTTTGCTACGGTGTGTAGTATGTTGCTGCGCCAGGGCCTACTGGTAAACCAAATACGAATACCCATAGGTAGAACAGCACACTCCAACCTACAATGAAGCAGATTGAGTAAGGTAGCATGGTCGCGATCAGCGTACCGATACCTAAGTTCTTCATGTAACGAGTCGCTACGGCAAGAATCAAACCAAAGTAGCTCATCATTGGAGTAATGATGTTTGTCGTCGAGTCACCAATTCGGTAAGCAGCCTGAATCGTTTCCGGTGCATAACCAACAAGCATCAACATAGGAACAAAAATCGGAGCCGTTACTGCCCACTGTGCCGATGCCGAACCAATCATTAGGTTGATAAAGCCACACATCAGGATGAAGGCAAAGAACAACATTGGACCAGTTAAGCCAATTTCTTGCAGGAAGCTAGCGCCAGCAACCGCGAATACCTGACCGAAGTTAGTCCATTTAAAGAAAGCAACGAACTGAGCCGCAAAGAAAACTAATACAATGTACATGCCCATAGAAGACATAGATTTCGCCATTGCATCAATTACATCGCGATCCGTCTTCATCGTGCCAACAACTTTACCAAACACAAAGCCTGGAATAGCAAAGAACACAAAGATGAATGCCACGATACTTTTCAGGAATGGTGAACCTGCAATTGTACCTGCATCAGAACGTAGAATACCGTCTTCTGGAACAACCGTCCAAGCAAGCAGCGCTGAAACAACCAGTACAGCAACACCTGCTAGTTTTAGGCCTTTCTTCTCAATGTCTGTTAAGCCGCCCATTTTGTCGTTCGACAAATCTTCTGAGGCTTCTTCTTCACTGTATTTGCCAAGCTTTGGCTCAACAATTTTTTCAGTAACAAACGCACCTGTGATTGCAATGAAGAATGTCGACACAAACATGAAGTACCAGTTAACTTCTGGACCAACAGTGTAAGTTGGGTCGATCATTTGCGCCGCCGTTTCAGTAATGCCTGACAACAGCGGGTCAACCGTACCAATAAGTAGGTTTGCTGAGTAACCACCAGATACACCAGCGAACGCCGCAGCAAGACCGGCAAGTGGGTGACGACCTAAAGAATGGAACAGCATTGCAGCCAGTGGAATAAGTACCACATAGCCAAGCTCTGATGCCGTATTTGAAATGATACCCGCGAAAACGACCGTCACTGTTACCATGCGTTGTGATGCACCCATGACTAAGCCACGCATTGCTGCAGATAGCAAGCCTGAGTATTCAGCAATAGCAACACCCAACATCGCAACCAATACCGTACCCAGAGGTGCAAAGCCGACAAAGTTTTTCACTAGATTGGTAACGATTAGTTCAAGGCCATCAGCGTTAAGCAAGCTAACGACATGAATCATGCCATCTGCGGCACGACCTTTTGCACCCTCAGGACGAGGGTCAACTACGGAAACTTCGAAGTATCCTGCAATACCCGACATCACCAGAATGGCTAAACAGAAAATGGCAAATAGTGTGATCGGGTGGGGTAATAAGTTCCCCAAATATTCGACAGTATCCAAAAAGCGCGTAAACAGCGGCTTCTTAGGCGAGTTTTGTTTAATTGAATCAGATGAACTCATCTGTTCCCTCCTTGTTTTTATTCCTATGCAAATGTGACAAAAATGTCAAAAAGCGTGCGAAGGGTACTTGAGTAGAAGGTCAAATAAAAGCCCTAAATGTTACAAACTGTGACGAACAGAGGCATTTATAACCAACATTGAATAAAAATGTAGACATTTCATCCACGTAAGATAATTAACTCAACATTATCAATTAAACAAAACCATAAGTTAGATATATGCAGGTTGATTACTTTTGCACAGCTTTGAATCTCGGGTTCGTTTTACAAATGACATAAAGACGCCCTCTCCGTTTTACAATCTGGCAATCCGGATGACGACTTTTTGCACTTTTTAATGATTTTACTACCTTCATGATTTATTCCTTTTCGCTCTTAAATTGACCAAAACGACGGTTGAAGTTCGCAATGCGACCTTCGGTTTGTACAACGCGCTGTTTACCGGTGTAATACGGGTGAGAAGCTGACGACACATCTAACGTAAAGTAAGGGTAAGTTTTGCCATCTTTCCATTCGATGGTTCTCTCCGTTTTCAATGTAGAACCAACGACAAAGTACTTATCTACACTGGTGTCGTGGAACACCACAGGACGATATTCAGGGTGGATTCCTGGTTTCATAATACTTTTCCTTTCAATTAAATTGTTATGTTATAACATTTTAATTAATAATCATTATCAACAATAAAAGCAAGAGAAATTTGTGATACTTTTCATCTCAATGAATTCTTAAAGATGTCCACCATGTATTCCATCGAACCCATCGGCGTCATTGAGACACCGTACAAAGAAAAGTTTGCAGTTCCGCGCCAACCACGCTTAGTACCAGAGGCTAAAGCACGCGTAAAACTGTTAGGTGCAGCAAATAGCCCTGAAGCAGTGCGTGGGCTAGAACAGTTCTCTCACGTTTGGTTGTTGTTTCTATTTGATCAGAACCTGGAAGCTGGTTGGAAACCAACTGTACGTCCGCCACGATTAGGCGGCAATGAACGAATTGGTGTCTTTGCCTCGCGCTCGACTTTCCGTCCAAACGGAATCGGCATGTCAGCCGTTGAAGTGAAAGGAGTCACTAAGCAAGGCGATCAAATCTATCTTGATTTAGGCAGTGTAGATCTCGTGGATGGGACACCGATTGTGGATATTAAGCCTTATATCCCCTATTCGGATTCTATTTCGGAAGCACAAGGCGGATACGCAGACCAAGAGCCAGAAAAGTCACAAGTCACCTTTTCTGCTCAAGCATTAGCAACGATAGAAAATCGATCCGATACTGACTATGTAAGAACAGTCATTGAACAAGTTCTGGCACAAGATCCTCGCCCTGCATATAAGAAAAACAAGCCGGACGACAAAGAATATGCGGTAAATTTGTTCGACTTGAACGTAAAGTTCACAGCAACAAGCAACTTAATAACGGTTACCGCTATTGAAAGCTTTTGACAAACGCAATTGGCTGATATTATAGACGGCTAACAAATTTCCCTTTCGGGAACTCCCATACTCCTGCTTATTCAAGCTTGAGTATCTAACTTAAATAAACGGATAAATTTAATGCGTACCAGTAATTATCTTCTTTCTACTCTGAAGGAGACTCCAAACGACGCAGAAGTAGTGAGCCACCAGCTCATGCTACGTGCAGGTATGATCCGTAAGCTGGCTTCAGGTTTATACACCTGGCTACCTACTGGTCTACGTGTACTGCGTAAAGTCGAAAACATCGTTCGTCAAGAAATCGACAATGCAGGCGCAGTCGAAACTTTGATGCCCGTTGTTCAGCCGTTTGAACTATGGGAAGAGACAGGCCGCAGCGAAAAGATGGGTCCTGAGCTACTTCGCTTTACTGACCGTCATGTTCGTCCGTTTGTACTTAGCCCAACCGCTGAAGAAGTGATCACTAGCCTTGTTCGCAATGAAGTGAGCTCTTACAAACAGCTTCCGCTAAACCTGTACCAAATCCAAACTAAATTCCGTGACGAACGACGCCCACGTTTTGGCGTAATGCGTTCACGTGAATTCTCAATGATGGATGCGTACAGCTTTGACATTGATAAAGACGGACTACAAAAGTCATACGACGCAATGCATGATGCTTACTGTAAAGCATTCGATCGCATGGGTCTGGATTACCGTCCTGTACTTGCAGATAGCGGTGCTATCGGTGGTAGCGGATCTCAAGAGTTCCACGTACTGGCTGAAAGCGGCGAAGATATCATCGCATTTTCTAGCGAGTCAGATTACGCGGCAAACATTGAAAAAGCAGAAGCACTAGCTCCAGCCTCTGAGGCTGCGGCACCAACACAAGAAATGACGTTGGTTGATACGCCAAACGCGAAAACAATCGCTGAATTGGTTGAGCAGTTCGAACTACCAATTGAAAAAACAGTGAAAACACTGTTTGTGAAAGCATCTGACGAAGTTGATGCGCCAATCATCGCGCTTATTATTCGTGGTGATCATGAACTGAACGAAGTGAAAGCAGAAAACCTTCCTCAGGTTGCAGCTCCACTGGAAATGGCATCTGAAGAAGAAATTCGTGAGCTTATCGGTGCAGGCCCTGGTTCACTAGGCCCTGTTGGCCTTAAACTGCCGTTCATTGTTGACCGCAGCGTTGCGGTAATGAGCGACTTCGGTGCGGGCGCGAACATCGATGGCAAACACTACTTCGGTATTAACTGGGGTCGTGATGTAGAGCTTGGCCAAGTTGAAGACCTACGTAACGTTGTGGAAGGTGACCCAAGCCCATGTGGCAAGGGCATTATCCAGCTTAAGCGTGGTATCGAAGTTGGCCATATATTCCAACTAGGTAACGCTTACTCCGCAGCGATGAACTGTGGTGTACTGGGTCCTGATGGTAAGAACGTCATCCTAGAAATGGGTTGTTATGGTATCGGTATCACTCGCGTAGTAGCGGCTGCTATTGAACAAAACCACGACAAATACGGCATCATCTGGCCAGATGCAATCGCACCATTCCAGGTAGCGATCGTTCCAATGAACATGCACAAGTCAGAAGAAGTGAAAGAAGCCGCTGAGAAATTGTACGCTGAGCTAACGGCAATGGGCATCGAAGTGCTATTTGACGACCGTAAAGAACGCCCAGGCGTAATGTTCTCTGACATGGAGCTTATTGGTGTACCGCATACAATTATTATCGGTGACCGCTCAATGAAAGAAGGCAACTTCGAATACAAGAACCGTGCTACTGGTGAGAAAACAGCAGTCGCAATGACTGACATTGTTGAGCACGTAAAAGCTCAACTAAAGTAAGCACTAGACGAGTTCGCATTTGAAGTAGTTTCAAATAGTTAAAAAGGGTTGGCTTCGGTCAGCCCTTTTTATTACAGCTCAACGCCCCCTCCACCTTTTTCGAACTATTCACTTTGTTAATCTTTGGTTCAGCTTCTTGCTATTAAACTGATTTCATCATCTAAAGGAGGTCAGTTATGGATTTAAAAAGTCTTCTAAACCAAGCACTCAAATCCGACTTACTTAAGCAAGGTGCAGATGCATTGGGCAAACAAACCAACAACATCAAATCCTCATCAAATTCAAGTAGCCTAAAAACGCTAGGAGCAGGTGCTGTAGGCGGAGGCCTCATCGGTATGCTGATGGGCTCAAAGAAAAGTAAAAAAATGACTAAAAAAATAGGGTCAAGCGCATTAAAAGTCGGTGGCGCAGCTGCGCTTGGAGCCTTGGCCTACAAAGTGTATAACGACTGGCAAGCCAAGCAATCCGGTCAAGGTGTTCAAGAAACCTTTGACCCCGATGACAGTAAACACAGTGTCTTAATTTTAAAAGCAATGATTGGAGCTGCAAAAGCTGATGGTCACGTTGATGAAGAGGAAATGGCTCGCATTGAACAAGCTCTCGCGGATATGGGCGCAGATGAGCACGTTCGTCACCTCGTTCAGCAAGAGTTAAACAAACCGCTTGATCCTGCTGAAATTGCTAATCAGGCGACCTCTCCTCAACAAGCGTCAGAAATTTACCTAGCGTCTTTGATCGTCGCTGATGAACAAAACTTTATGGAAAAAGCGTATCTGCAAGAACTAGCAAAACAACTTCAACTTTCACCAGAAGTCACTCAGCAGTTAGAAGCACAAATGCAGTGATTAAATCTCGCTCAAGCAAACCTTCAACTTGAGCCAAAACAACTCTGTACTTTGAGTTTCAAATCCGCTGTGTGTATATTGAGATAAGTTATCATTTAGTGGAAAGAAAACATGCAAGTATACGGCTGTTGTGAACTGGTTCGTGAGCTTTATGCTCAGATTGGTAGTGGCGATCAAGCTTATATTCCCCAAGCAATTTCATGTGCAGTTAAAGCACTGAACGATGTTGCAGCGGATGAGTCCCTGCCTAAAGAAGTGCGTGAAAAAGCGGCATTTGCTGCGGCAAACCTACTGATTTCAGATTTTGAGGATAAGTAATGAATCTAGCGAACTTTGAATCCATGGATCCTGTCATGCTGATGAGCATTGTGAATATGAAGCTACGCGACGACTTCGGTGGTGACTTAGATAAACTGGTGGCTTTCTTCGATATCGAACGCACAGCACTGGAGACAAAACTGGCTTCTGCTGGTTTTGACTTTCTTCCAGAAGCAGGACAATTCCGTTAATCCACACCATGCTTGGCGGATAACCGAAACGAGAATAACCAATATGAAAAAGGGCTTGATGAGTTACCATCAAGCCCTTTTCTTTTATTCGATAGGCGTCTCGGTTAGCCAAATGAAGCCCAGATGACTGTCGCCACAAGAATTGGACATACAAACTTCACATACGCAGGCCATAACTTACCAAACCAACCTTGCGTAAACTCCGGGCAACCTTGCTCAAGCTCTTTGATTTTTGAGTTGCGATTCCATACCCAACCACCAAATAAGCAGAATAAGAGCGCAGCGGTTGGTTGTAGATACTGAGTAGCAACCGTCGCGACCATACCAAACAGAGCGCCAAAGTTATAAACAATCACCACACTGAACAAGGCAATGAGACCACCTAAAACCCAGCTCGTTGCGCTGCGCTTAGTATTGAAGCGCTCACTCACTAAAGCCACTGGACACTCTAACATTGAAATGGAGGACGTTAGCGCCGCAATCGTCAGCAATAAGAAGAACACAATAGAGAACAATTGACCAAGCAAACCTAAGCTATCAAACATCAATGGCAATACGGTAAATACCAACGTATCTGAGCTTAAGAGAGAGCCATCTTCTGCATAGATTTGAACGCCCTTTTGCATTGCTACAAACATCGCTGGCATCACCACTAACCCTGCAATGAAAGCAACGGCAGTATCTACCATGGTCACGTTCATCGCCATCTTTGGTAGGTTTTCTTTCTTACTCAAGTAAGACCCGTAAATCAACATTGAGCAGCCACCGATCGTAAGCGAGAAGAAGCCCTGTCCCATTGCAGCAAGAATCAACTTGCGGTCCCATACCTTTTCAAAATCCGGCACTAGGTAATGTTTCAGACCTTCCATCGCACCGTTTTGCGTCATGATGTAAGCAAATAGCAGAGCAAACAGAACAAACAATGCTGGCATCAAACGTGTGGACCACTTCTCAATACCTTGTTTTACGCCACCTTGTACGATGAGAATCGTCAGTACATAAAAAGTAATGGTTCCGAACAAGTTACGTTCAACACTAAAGCCCTTTAGCCATTGAGTTGCAGCTTCTAACCCCATTAGATCTGTGATTGCACCCAGTAAAAAGCAGATCAACCAACCACCAACAATTGAATAAAACGCTAAGACAGCGCTTGGTACGCTTAAACCAATCCAACCCACAATGCCACCGAGTTTTTTACCGGTAGGGTTATCTGTGATTGCACGCATACTGTCTACAGGGTTGGCTTGACCATGGCGACCAATCGCCATTTCAACCACCAGCATCGGAAATGCGACGATAAGAATCATCACCAAATAAACTAACAGGAAAGCACCGCCACCATTACTGGCAGCTTGAGTTGGGAAGCCCCAAATATTGCCAAGGCCAACTGCGGCACCTGCGGCAGCTAAGATGAACCCGAGACGAGAGCCAAAATGCTCGCGAGGCTGAGAAGAGGTTTGCTGTGTCATACTACTCACACAAAAATATCATTGAACTAGCTAACTAGTACACTATAGCAATATTCACTATTCAACAAGAGTACCTCGGTTAAATCCTCGACAGTTGAAGTAATTTATAGTCATTCAGCTTGTAAATTTTAACGTACATCTCATATTCATCGCTCAAAAGCCTCGTGACTGTTGCTCGTTTCACGTGGCTGAATTTTACCAATCCTTCTGCCGTGAAGTGAGCCGAAAAATAATGAGCTCTGGTGTAAGGGACGAACTGTTCCTCGTGATACTGTGTCGAAAAGCAGAATATTGTGCTTCGCTTTTTCCCCCTAATGTCTATTTATCAGCTAGTTATTACTCTGTTCTCATTTATACCCATGATTCAAGGAGAGGAAAATGAAGGTCACTCTACTTCACGGAGCGATGATTGTAGCACTCAGCGCCAGCTACCAAGCTCAAGCCTATAACTGTCAAAGTCTACCCGACTGGGACAGCACTGCGACTTATACATCGGGCGCTTTAGTAAAAACGCAAGGAGCCGCTTATGAGGCTGCATATTGGACGCAAGGCAATGACCCCGTGACCAACTCAGGATCTTGGGAAGCATGGAAAGCGTTAGGGCAATGCGATGGTGGAAGCAACAACTTATCACCAACGGTGTCGTTCTCCTCTCCAATAAACAACGCACAAATTCCCGAAGGCAGTGCGATCACTTTGTTAGCCAACGCGGCAGACGAAGATGGCCAAATCACACAAGTTGAGTTTGTTGCAGGCAACCAAACCGTTGCTGTGGTAACTCAAGCACCATTCGAAGCTTCTTGGACCGCTATTGAAGGGATCTCGCAATTGACCGCAATTGCGACCGATAATGAGGGAGCCGTTAGCACCACGACGATTTCTATCCAAATTCAACCACAAGTCGAATTACCACCACCAAGCATTTCATTGACCAGCCCAGTAGGCACAGAAGTGCTTAATGTAGGCGATAACCTAACCGTAGCCGCTCAAGCTGACGATATTGATGGTGTGGTCACACAAGTTGAGTTCTTCGTAAACAATCAATCTGTCGCCATTGATACTAGTGCACCTTACGAATATCAATGGACCGCGAGTCCAGGTACATACTCATTCAAAGCACAAGCGACTGATGATACAAACCTCGCAACGATGAGCCAAGAAGTAGCGCTGGTTATTAGTAATGCAGAAACCGGAACAGGCGGATGTGCAGATGCAGTACCTTATGTGGCAGGCACAAGTTATCAATCTGGCGACCTGGTTTCTCACTTCAACCAAAAATATCGTTGTGATGTTGCTGGTTGGTGCTCCTCGGATGCGACATGGGCTTACGAGCCTGGTGAAGGGCTATACTGGCAAGATGCTTGGAGTGGCCTAGGTGCTTGTTCGACACCACCGCAAGTTACCATTACGGCACCAACGGATGGACAAGTCGTGCTCGCTGGCAGCAATAACGAAATCACGGCAAATGCAAGCGATGCTGATGGCACAGTCACGCAAGTTGAGTTTTTTGCGAACAACACTAGCTTAGGGGTCACCGCTCAAGCACCATATTCCGTTACTTGGAACGCCACACTTATTGGCGCTAACCAGCTTAAAGCCGTCGCAACCGATAATGATAACAACACGTCAGAGTCCCTGGTTGGTGTGGAAGTCAGCGATAAAGATTTGGTCGTCTCTCTGACTTCACCAAGCAGCGGTCAAACCGTCGGATTAGGCGAAAGTCTCGCATTAAGCGCCGATGCAACGTCTTTAACTTCAGGCATTAAACACGTTGATTTCATGATCAACGGCTCTATTGTTGCAACCGATACCACAGCACCTTACACAGCCAACTGGACACCAACTGCACTTGGTAACTTTACAGTTAGCGCCCAAGCTGTGGATTTGTCGGGAAGCAATGCACTGTCTGACGCCGCTGCAATAACGGTGGTTGAGCAAGTAGAGAAACGCCATAAACTCATCGGTTACTGGCACAATTTTGTAAATGGTGCGGGCTGTCCAATTCGTCTAACAGATATGGCAGATGCTTGGGATGTGATTGATATTGCCTTTGCTGAAAATGATCGCAACAGTGATGGCACTGTGCACTTTAATCTATATTCAGGCGATATTTACAGCGATTGTCCAGCACTCGATCCAACACAATTCAAGCAGGACATGGCAGCGCTTCAAGCTAAAGGTAAGAAGTTTGTTCTCTCTCTTGGCGGCGCAGAAGGCACGATTACGCTGAATACCGACCAAGATGAAGCAAACTTTGTCTCTAGCCTAACAGGTCTTATCGCTGATTGGGGCTTTGATGGCCTAGATGTGGATTTAGAGAGTGGTTCTAACTTAGTTCATGGCTCGCAAATTCAAGCTCGCCTTGGTCGTGCTTTGCTTCAAATAGAGCAAAACATGGGTGGCGATATGTACCTAACCATGGCGCCTGAGCACCCTTATGTTCAAGGCGGCTATGTAGCTTACAGCGGTATTTGGGGAGCTTACATTCCTGTGATAAACGAGACACGCAGCACGCTCGACTTGCTTCACGTCCAGTTATATAACAACGGCGGTTTGCCAAACCCATACCTGCCAGGCAGTGCACCAGAAGGCTCTGTGGATATGATGGTAGCGCAATCTAAAATGCTTATCGAAGGTTTTGAGTTGGCCGACGGCACTCAATTTGCACCATTGCGCGATGATCAAGTCGCAATCGGTTTACCTTCAGGTCCTAGCTCGGCAAATTCAGGGCAGGCTCCAACACAGAATATTATCAACGCACTAGATTGTTTAACCAAAGGCACTTCATGTGGCACCGTTAAACCAGCGTACCATTACCCGAATTATGCAGGAGTAATGACATGGTCTATCAACTGGGATCAGCATGATGGTTTTAATTTCTCAAAACCTGTCGGCGATAAGCTCACCGAGATGAACGCGCAATAAGCAACCAAAGAACAAGCGAGTAAAACGCAAAGAGAGCACAATAGTGCTCTCTTTCTTTATCTCATCGAGTTTTTACTTTTTAATGAGTAATTAAATCGTAAATACTCGGTAATCTTTTAGCTCAGGGATTTTCTTCAACAAATCGTCTTCTTGCCCTGCCATGTCATCCAGCGAATCGCACAAGTCTTCTGCTTGTTGCTCTACCTCTTTCGAATGCTCAGCTAAACGCTCTTCTACTTTCGCGCTGAGTTCAGCCATACTCTCTGATAATGCAGTGAGGTTTATTCCCCCCTCTTCCTTCATTTTTTTCGATAAAGCATCCAACGAACTCGCTAAAAACTCTTTATTGAAGATCTCTTGTGCTTTTGCAAAGTCTTCAGTCCACCCTTGTGTCATGGACTCAAAATTTTCCGCTGGTAGAATGAAATCGCCATCTTTGTAGTAACGTGATTCAACATCAGCGAAAAAGTCCTGTACTGCGACTTTGACGTTATCAAACGCGCCAGGTGCG
The DNA here is from genome assembly GCF_033391095.1 of Vibrio sp. Vb0667. Lineage (NCBI taxonomy): Bacteria > Pseudomonadati > Pseudomonadota > Gammaproteobacteria > Vibrionales > Vibrionaceae > Vibrio > Vibrio sp. Vb0667. The sequence goes on from NZ_JAWPOL010000010.1 coordinate 11,210, forward strand.
TCTAGGCTTTCCGCGACATCATCGATGATGTCATTTGCAAGCGCTAAACCATCACTCGCCAACTGCTTTGCTTGTGGAATATACGCGTTCATTTTTTCGCGATAGTCTTCAATTGCCGCTTTTTGGTCGGCATTGAGTTCAATTAACTCACCTTTGATGAATAGATTGTTATCTTCATCCACGACAGCTTTATCACCTGTCGTTTGGCGAATTTCCAAGCTTTGCCCATCCATACGGACTTCATTATTGATGTCCACACGACACTGCGCTGCATAACCAGTAGCACTGACCATCAGCAATGAGAGTGTAAAAAGCTTTTTCATGTCATTCTCTTTTATTTAACATTACTCGTGTTAAACATAACACTGAGTGATACATGAGATGTCAGCAAATCGTCACGACTTCGTAACAAGTTGTTTTATCTCCTATTTTTACGTCAACCTCATCAGCTTCTTCTTTTCCGAACAACGCTCGACCCAGAGGAGATTTAGCTGTTAAGACAAAGACTTCCTGAGCCTGATATTGAACAGTCAAACCACCAGAGCAAGGGCCTACAAAGAAGTGCTTTTCGATCAAATTCTCATCTTCGAGAACAACGTAAGCACCAACTCCAACAGGCGCATTCTTAAAGTCGCGAGTCACTAAAGAACGATATTGACGCAATTCCTCTTCACTCTCTTGGATTCGCATGGCTTGTCCATGAGCAAGATACGCGGCTTCAAGTGCTAACGTATCGTACTTATGCTCGGGAACAGTTTCTTCATCTGTCGCGGCATCAATGGCTCGCTGAGCCGATGCATGGGCCACTTGAAGTTTTTCTTCCAGATGTTGGATGATAATTTGGACTAAGTCAGCTTTGTTCATACTTTTAGGACGCGCGTTTGGCACTCAGGGTGTGTTAATGTACCTAAGTTTACCATCAAAGAAAGGTTTCCCTATTATGCAAAGTGACTCGCTGCATCAAACACTTCAATCTGTATTTGGTTTTGACTCATTACGCCAAGGTCAGCAACCCGTTATTGAAGCCGTTATAAATGGTTACTCTGCTGCGGCAATCTTTCCTACAGGCTCGGGGAAGTCACTCTGTTATCAACTACCTGCAACCATATTACCCAACCTTACGTTGGTGATCTCTCCGTTGTTGGCGTTAATGAAGGATCAACTGAGCTTTTTACAAAGTAAAGGAATCGCGGCCGCTTCTATCGATAGCAGTCAAAGTAGAGAAGAAGCACAACAGGTCATGGCTGGCGTGAAGAATGGACAAATCAAAATCTTGATGATTTCTGTTGAGCGACTAAAAAATGAGCGTTTTCGTGAATTCATTCGCCAAGTACCGATTTCTTTGATGGTCATTGATGAAGCGCACTGTATTTCCGAATGGGGGCATAACTTTCGCCCAGACTATCTCAAACTACCGCAATATCAACGTGAACTGAACATCCCACAGTCTTTACTTCTCACCGCAACGGCAACGCCTGCAGTTATTGAAGACATGCAAAAAAAGTTCGATATTGCCAGTGAACATATTACCGTTACAGGCTTCTACCGCCCCAATCTGGATATCTCGGTGATCCCGTGTGAGGAAACAAAGAAACAAGAACAGCTCAGTGAGATCATCGCCTCTTCACCTAAGCTTCCGACCATCGTATACGTGACGCAGCAGCAAACAGCAGAACGAGTAGCAAAGTCATTAATCCATATTGGCATTAACGCTCACGCATACCACGCTGGCATGAAAAGCGACGTTCGCGAACAAATCCAACAGCAGTTCATGGATGGCCAAATTGACTGTATTGTTGCAACGATTGCATTTGGTATGGGGGTCGATAAATCTGATATTCGACGCGTCATTCACTTCGACTTACCCAAATCAATCGAGAACTACGCACAAGAGATTGGACGTGCAGGCAGGGACGGGCAACGCTCGGAGTGCATTCTGCTAGGCAATACGTCCGGCCTAACGGTGTTGGAGAATTTTGTCTATGGTGACACACCAGAATTTACGTCAATTAACTATGTAGTCGAGCAAGCGAAAGAACATGCTCCACAATGGGAGGTAGTGCCACTGCGTTTGTCGCGTGAAAGTAATATCCGCCAATTGCCACTCAAAACCTTGTTGGTTTATTTGGAGCTACATAACGTCATTGAAGCAAAGTACAGTTACTTTGCGGAATATCGGTTTAAGTTTTTGCACGATCAGCAATTTATTGTGAATCAATTTCAAGGCGAGCGACGTCAATTTGTGGAGGCTATTTTTTCCTGCTCACAAAAAGCCAAAGTGTGGTGCCAAGTTGATCTAGAAGCGCTATGGATGAACTATCAATCGGAACGCAGCCGAGTTGTCGCAGCGCTCGACTATTTTCACCAGAACGGCTGGATAGAACTAGAGAGCAAACAACTGACGGACGTGTACTCAGTTATGCCAACCAAACAGAGCTCGGATGTTTTAATCCAACAACTGTATGAACTGTTCCAATCCAAAGAAAGCAAAGATATCGAAAGAATCCACACCATGCTGCACTTGTTCCAGTCCGAGCACTGTTTGAGCTCACAATTGGCGAACTACTTTGCGGATCACGATGCACCAAAGCAATGTGGTCACTGCTCCGTGTGTCGTGGTCACGTCGCCACATTCACAGCACCAGAACCTGAAGATATTGAACAATCTCAAGTATCGATATGGGCGCGGGAGTTTATTCAGCTTTCCCCATCGGCCATCAGTAATGATGCCGTTGCTCGCTTCTTGTGCGGAATCAGCACTCCTTTGATTAGCCAGCTAAAAGCCTCAAAGCTAGCAGGTTATGGTGCAATGGCAAATGTAAGTTTTGAGCAGGTATTAACGCAGGTAGAAACGGTAAGGGCCTAAAAAAAGCTCAATTGACGCGCTTGGTCTTCGGGCTTGAGCATCACGTTCAAGCCTAAAAGGCGAATTTCCCGTCCATTTTGGCGTTTAAGAATATCTCTTAGCAAGATCTTGAAGTCCTCAAGCTCTAATTGCGGATGGATGTGCTCAATTGTTGTCAGTTGAAAGTCGGCAAATTTGACTTTAATACCTTGTTTAATAATCGACTTATCTGGGCTTGCACGCTCTAAACGTTTCTCGAGTTCAGGATAAAGTTTCTCCTCAATCACTTGCCAACATTCATCATAGGTTGCGATGTTCTGGCTGAATGTCCTTTCCACACCGACGGACTTTCTCTCGCGCTCAACAACGACTTCTCGATTATCAATTCCATGGCTTCGCTGCCATAAGGAGGCACCCTGACGACCAAACTGCCTCAACAACTCTCGATAGTCACTGTTTTTAATGTCCTCACATCGATAAAAACCGGCTTGGTGGAGCTTCTCAAGACTCACTTTTCCCACACCAGGAATGTTCTCTAGCGGAAGACTATCGATAACCTCTTGGACTTTCTCTGGCGGAATCACAAACTGACCGTTGGGCTTGTTCATGTCTGACGCGACCTTGGCAAGAAACTTAATCGGAGCAATGCCCGCCGATGCCGTCAACCCAAGTTCACTCCAGATATCACGGCGAATTGACTCTGCGATCAACGTTGCGGAGCCACGGCAAGCTGTCGAGTCCGTGACATCGAGGTATGCTTCATCCAATGAGAGAGGTTCAATGATAGGCGTATAACGCTCAAAAATAGCACGAATTTGCTGAGAGACTTGTTTGTATACATGCATTCTACCGGGCACAACCAACAAATGAGGACAGAGTTGCAGCGCGCGCGCCGTTGACATTGCACTGCGAACACCATATTTACGCGCATCATAATTACAGGTGCTAATCACTCCACGCTGCTTTTCATGTCCGCCAACAGCGAGTGCAATGCCACGGTAACTGGGGTTATCTCTCATCTCTACGGCAGCATAAAAACAATCCATATCGACATGAATAATTTTTCTAATTCGATCTGACATAGCCATCAAAGCACTGTTCAAAAAAACAGTATAAATCAAATCTACCTGAAGAGAAATGGGCGTGTTTAAACGAACGTCAATCTCGAAGCATTACGTCCAATTGATCGACCAATTCGGCCCAATCTGCATCTTCTTCGATGGCTTGTTTTAGAAAGTTCGCCTGTGACATCGTCCAAAAGCTAGCTTCATGTAAAGGCGCAGAATCTCTTTTGTGTCGATGTTGATTAATAAAATCTTTCATTTCTTGAGGAGAGCTACCGAGGCCCAGTTGTTGAAATAGCTCAGCCATACCATGTTGATGCATTTCCATACTACTTTCTCCCTACGTTAGCTAAACATAATTATATAACTAAGACAGGAATAATGATGTGATGTTAACGGATGCGTGTCAAACATTTGAGTAGTTGTTCTACTTTTGGTTGACATGTGTTTTTTGATGGCGATAAGTTTAATTTTAGTTATCATTGATTTTAAACAATTAATTTTGGGGACTGCGCTTGAGTAATAAGATTCTGGTTGTTGAAGATAGTCGTGCATTTAAAAACTTTCTTTGCCAAACAATAAGCCAAGCTGGTTATGAGGTCATCGCAGCGGAAAGCTACGCGGAGGCAAAGAACTTGTTATCTTCAGCACAGGACCTCTTCTGTGCGGTTTTAGACTATTGTTTACCGGATGCTCAAGATGGCGAGATTATTGACCTCGTTTTGGAACATGGTCATCGTGTCATTGTTTTAACGGCTCGATTTCAAGAAGACACTCGCGAAAAGATGCTTGCAAAAGGTGTCCTCGACTATATTTTGAAAGACAGCATGGCGTCCGTTTCCTATCTATTACCACTCCTCAAGCGACTAACCAACAATCAACAACACAAATGTTTAGTCGTTGATGATTCACACACCGTAAGAAGACACATTGCCCAACTTTTGGAGCATCAATATATTCAGACGTTGGAAGCTGACAATGGGCAAAAAGCCCTAGAGCTTGTCGAGCAAAATCCAGATATCACTCTCGTTTTAACCGACCATGATATGCCCGTTAAAGATGGCATTACTATGGTGCGTGAATTACGTCGGAAGTGGGATAAAAATCAATTAGCCATTCTCGGCTTGTCGGGTAGTAACTCTAAGACCATGACGGCTAGGTTTCTAAAAGCAGGGGCCAATGACTTTTTATACAAGCCATTTAATCAAGAAGAATTTTTTTGCCGTATTCACCAACTGTTAGATATCAAAGACGCAACATCTGAACTGTTTAAAATGGCAAATCAAGATGCGCTAACGGGCTTATGGAACCGCCGCTTTCTGTTTGAGCAACCCCATGTAGAAAACGCTCAAAGAAACATCGCGATGCTTGATATCGATTTCTTTAAGCAAGTAAATGATACACACGGACATGAGGGCGGCGATGCAGTGTTAGTCATGATAGCGAATATTCTAAAAATCTATTTTCCAAATGATATTGTCGCTAGGCTTGGTGGCGAGGAGTTTTGTATTCAAGCCAGTGGCGACTATGACGGCTTTCTAACACGCTTAGAACAAATGAGACAGCGCATAGAAAAAACGCCAATAACTTATTTGGACAAAAACATTCTTGTGACCGCGAGTATTGGTGTAAGCAACATCGAGGGGGAGCTGGAACAACAAATAAAAGTGGCGGATGAGCGACTTTACATGGCCAAAGAGAACGGACGTAACCAAATCATTTCTTCGTCCTAATGACTATCAGTGTGGTCTTGCTCTGTAACATGAGAGAAAGAAACAACAAAACACGGTATTGGGCTCTTTCTCGGACATCTGAGCTTTGGTTAGCTGCCTAAAAATAAAGCTCAGCAGAACGCTGAGCTTTATCACTTTCTTAGTACGATTAACCAATACTAAGCAATTCTATCTTTTTCCCACGCCGCCAATTTCTCAGCACGCGCAGCCTCGCGCGCTTCACGTTTTTTACGCGCATCGCAGGGTTCTGGACAATTACACACTTTTTCGATGCCAACTGCCCCTAAGCCACCACAGCTACCTTTCACGACTTTCTTTTGGAAAATGTATCCGACAGCCATTGCAGTGATTACCGCGACAAACACAGCAAAGGTAATTAGAAATGTATTCATAAAAACATGCTCACTTCTGTTGTTATTTCTTCATGAATGGCTTGTATGCTTCCGAAGCCAACTCTTTAAAACCATCTTCCGTTTTCACAATCATGAAAACAGGAATATTATTTTCGTTCGCAATTGCCATGCCTTTGTCTTCACCTAGCACCATAAGACCAGTTGCAAGACCATCAGCAGTCATCGACGATTTATCTAATACCGTTACAGACACCACTTTATGATGAATTGGTTTGCCTGTTCGTGGATTAATAATATGAGAGTATCTCACACCATTACTCTCAAAGTAATTACGATAGTCACCACTTGTTGCAATTGCCATGTCGCCTGGTTCAATAATTTCTTGAATTGAACGTTCATCAACGGTCGGTTTTTCAATTGCGATACGCCAAGGCACACCTTCACGATTGACACCTTTGAGACGCATTTCACCGCCAACTTCGACCATAAAGTTCTGTACCCCTTCAGATTGAAGGTAGTCAGCAACCACGTCAACCCCCCAACCTTTCGCAATCGTCGATAGGTCGACGTACAAGTTAGGAAGGTCTTTGGACAGTGTATTACCATCAACAGATAGGTGGTGAATACCGGTATTTGCTTTGCGAGCAGCGAGTTCTTCATCGGTTGGAACTACATCTGGACGAGCTTCTGGACCAAACCCCCACAGGTTAACTAGAGGGCCGACCGTCACATCCAATGCACCTAAAGTAAGACCGTTAAGGCGAATTGCTTCTTTCACTACCGTTGCAGTTTGTGTCGAAACTGTAAATGGCTCGCTCGTTTGATGCTGATTAAAACGACTTAACTCTGAGTCGTCACGATAGGTCGACATTTGGTCATTAACCTCTTCCAATAAGCGATCAATTTCTGTCTGCATCGCTTTTGGCGTTGGAATACCATCTTGCTCGATATACTTGATGTTGTAAGAAGTCCCCATGGTAGGGCCACTTAAATGAATTTGATCGGCAGGCTGCTCACAGCCAGCCAAAATCAATAGAGAAGCAAATGCAACAAGCCACTTTTTCACTTGTTAACTCCCAATGTTGTTGAATTGATATGGGAAATAGGATCAATCCTTTCAATCCGATTACCTATATCAACTGTTGAGTATCAGTTTTATGTCTATAAAAAATAATGGCTAGCTCTCTTGGAGAGCTAGCCATAGATTCAATCACTTGGAGGAATTAACCACCGAAGTCATCTAGTAGGATGTTTTCATCCTCTACACCTAGATCTTTTAGCATGCCGATTACAGCAGCGTTCATCATAGGTGGACCACACATGTAGTATTCACAGTCTTCTGGCGCTTCGTGATCACGTAGGTAGTTCTCGTAAAGAACGTTGTGAATAAAGCCAGTGTAACCATCCCAGTTATCTTCTGGAAGTGGATCAGACAGTGCACAGTGCCATACGAAGTTGTCATTCTCAGCTTGTAGCATATCGAAGTCTTCTACGTAGAACATTTCACGCTTAGAACGTGCGCCGTACCAGAAAGACATCTTACGCTTAGAGTGCAGACGCTTAAGTTGGTCGAAGATGTGTGAGCGCATTGGAGCCATACCAGCACCACCACCAACGAATACCATTTCTGCATCTGTATCTTTCGCAAAGAACTCACCAAATGGACCAGAAATAGTACACTTGTCGCCTTCTTTTAGAGACCAGATGTACGAAGACATGATGCCTGGTGGTACGTCTGGGTTGTTCGGCGGCGGAGTTGCGATACGAACGTTAAGCATGATGATACCGTGCTCTTCTGGGTAGTTAGCCATAGAGTATGCACGAATGGTCTCTTCATTAACTTTAGACTCGTAACGGAAAAGGTTGAACTTCTCCCAGTCTTCACGGTATTCCTCAGGAATATCGTAGTCTGCGTATTTCACGTGGTGAGCAGGAGCTTCAATCTGGATGTAACCACCAGCACGGAAAGGTACTGATTCGCCATCTGGAATTTGTAGCTTAAGCTCTTTGATGAATGTCGCTTTGTTATCGTTAGAGATAACAGTACATTCCCACTTCTTAACGCCGAAGATTTCTTCAGGAAGCTCGATATCCATGTCAGTTTTCATTGCAACCTGACACGCTAGACGCTCACCTTCACGCGCTTCACCTTTAGTAATATGGTCAAGCTCGGTTGGTAGGATGTCGCCACCACCTGATTTAACTTTTACGCGACACTGACCACATGAGCCACCGCCACCACAAGCAGAAGATACGAATACGCCAGCACCTGCTAGAGCACTCAGTAGCTTACCACCTGGTTGTGTAACGATCGCCAGAGAAGGGTCATCGTTCACAGAAATTGTAATGTCACCTGTTGGTACAAGCTTAGACTTAGCGAAAAGAATCACTAGTACTAGTGCTAGTACGATCAGAGTAAACATCACTACACCAAGAATAATGTCCATTGACTATTCCTTAATTGTTGCGGTTTACCCGACTTACAGTTGAACACCAGAGAAAGACATAAAGCCTAACGCCATAAGACCTACAGTGATAAATGTGATACCAAGACCACGTAGACCTGGAGGTACGTCAGAGTACTTCATCTTCTCACGGATACCTGCAAGAGCAACGATTGCTAGCATCCAGCCCACACCAGAGCCGAAACCGTAAACGATCGATTCAGCAAAGTTGTAGTCACGTTGTACCATGAAAGATACACCACCGAAGATTGCACAGTTTACTGTGATCAGCGGTAGGAAGATGCCTAGCGCGTTGTACAAAGGTGGGAAGAAACGGTCTAGGACCATCTCTAGAATCTGTACAAGTGCTGCAATTACACCGATAAAGGTGATGAAGTTTAGGAAGCTAAGGTCCACGCCCTCAACTAACGCGTTCTCTCTCAGAACTAGGTTGTATACCAGGTTGTTCACAGGAACAGCGATAGTCAGAACTACCACAACTGCAACACCTAGGCCGAAAGAGGTCTTAACCTTCTTAGATACGGCAAGGAAAGTACACATACCTAGGAAGAAAGACAGAGCCATGTTTTCGATGAAAATCGATTTAACTAACAGACTAATGTAATGTTCCATGACGTCCTTACTCCTTCGCTTCTACTTGTTCTGGTTTCAGAATACGGATTACCCAGATAAGGAAGCCGATTAGGAAGAATGCTGATGGTGCTAGTAGCATTAGGCCGTTAGGCTGGTACCAACCACCGTTGCTCACTAGAGGTAGAACTTCTAGACCAAATAGTTTGCCTGAGCCAAATAGCTCACGGAAGAAACCTACAGTGATAAGAACGAAGCCGTAACCTAGACCGTTACCAATACCGTCAATAAGAGATGGTACTGGCGCAGACTTCATTGCGAATGCTTCAGCACGACCCATTACGATACAGTTAGTGATAATCAGACCAACGAATACAGATAGCTGTTTAGAGATATCGTATAGGTAAGCTTTTAGCACTTGGTCTACCACGATTACTAACGATGCGATGATTGCCATCTGAACGATGATACGCACACTGTTAGGAATGTGGTTACGGATCAATGAAACAGAGAAGTTAGACAACGCAGTTACAAATGTTACCGCTAGTGTCATTACAAAAGCTGTTTCTAGTTTAGTTGTTACTGCAAGAGCAGAACATACACCAAGAACTTGTAGCGCGATTGGGTTGTTATCCAACACTGGCGCTAGGATGCTCTTTTTAACGTTTTGTGCACTAGACATTAGTTAAGTTCTCCGTCACGAACTTTTGCTAGGAAAGGACCAAAGCCCATATCACCTAACCAGAAGTCAAATGTGTGTTGAACACCATTACTAGTGAGCGTCGCTCCTGATAGGCCATCAACACCGTGCTCAGAACCTTGCGGTGCGCCGCCTTTCACGACCTTAATCGCTGGCTGGTGATCTTCATTGTACAATTTCTTGCCAATGAATTGATCGCGCCATGAAGGGTTCTCTACTTCACCACCAAGTCCAGGAGTTTCACCTTGCTCGTAGTAAGTAATAGCAGACACAGTGTTACCATCAGTTTCAACGGCTACAAAGGCATACATCATCGACCATAGTCCTTTACCGTGCATAGGCAGGATAACTTTTTGGACTTCATCTTGATCTTTTACAAGGTACACCACTGCTGTATTCGCGCGACGACGGATATCAGCTACGTCTTCTTCTGGTGTCAATGCGATTGAACGTTCTGCATCTTTTGATGCTTCACGTTGATCGTACGTAGATGCATTACCCTCAGTAAAGTTACCTGTTTCAAGGTCTACTAGACGAGGTTCGATGTACTCAGCAAATAGCTCTGGTACTTTCTTACCGTTTGCGTCAATGCCTGCAACTTCAACGATCTTTGATTGCTTATCTAGGACAGCGTTAGCTTTTTGCTTATCACGCAGACCTACTGCTGCTGTTGATACGATGATTGAACAAACAAGGCTCAACCCGATAACAACACCCAGCGTCTTTTTAATGCTGTCGTTATTACTTGCCATAGCGTGCTAGTCTCCGCTTGATGTTCTTCTCAATCACTACATGGTCGAACAGAGGTGCGAATAGGTTCGCGAATAGAATCGCCAGCATCATACCTTCTGGGTACGCTGGGTTAACTACACGGATCATCACACACATTGCACCAATCAGGATGCCGTACCACCATTTACCTTTGCTAGTAAATGACGCTGATACTGGGTCCGTTGCCATGAAGAACATACCGAATGCAAAACCACCTAGAACTAGGTGCCAGTGCCATGGCATATTAAACATTGGATTAGTGTCAGAACCGATCACGTTAAACAGAGTCGATACTGCGATCATACCGATCATCACACCCGCAATGATGCGCCATGAAGCGATTCGCATGTAAACGATCATCGCTGCACCGATCATTAGAGCTAGAGTCGATACTTCACCAATAGAGCCAGGGATGTTACCGATGAACGCGTCCATCCAAGTGATAGGAGCGCCAGTTACTGTGTTAACTAGAGCACCGTTACCACCTTGAGCCCATTGGCTAAGAGCAGTTGCACCAGAGAAGCCGTCAGCTGCAGTCCATACTACGTCACCCGAAATTTGTGCTGGGTAAGCGAAGAATAGAAATGCACGACCTGCAAGTGCAGGGTTAAGGAAGTTACGACCTGTACCACCGAAGATCTCTTTTGCTACAACAACACCAAATGTGATACCTAGTGCCGCTTGCCATAGAGGTAGCGTTGGTGGAACGATAAGTGCGAATAAGATAGAAGTTACAAAGAAACCTTCGTTAACTTCGTGTTTACGCACCATACAGAACAACACTTCCCAGAAGCCACCAACAATAAATACTGTTGCGTAGATTGGCAGGAAGTAAGTCGCACCTAGTAGCATCTTACTGCCAACACCCGCTTCCGCACCGATAGTGCCGCCAAGCATTTCTGTTAGCCAGTAGTGCCAGTTACCTGCGATAACTGTCGCTAGTTGGTCACCAGCGTACATGTGGTTAAGTGCTGCAATAGCTTGGCCACCTGCGTTGTACATACCCCAGAACATTGCTGGGAATACCGCAAACCAAACCATGATCATGATACGTTTTAGGTCAACGCTATCACGAACGTGCGAGCTTTTATTTGTTACGATACCTGGGGTGTAAAAAACTGTTGCTACAGCTTCGTACAGGGCAAACCATTTTTCGTGTTTGCCACCAGGCTCAAAATGATGCTCGATGTCTTCAAGAAACTTTTTAAGAGCCATGAAAATTACCCTTCCTTCTCGATAGTATCTAGGCATTCACGAAGTAACGTACCGTACTCGTACTTACCTGGACATACAAAGGTACACAATGCTAGATCTTCTTCATCCAGTTCAAGCGCACCCAGTGCTTGAGCACTGTCTGTGTCGCCGGCACATAGATCACGAAGCAGCAAAGTAGGCTCCATATCTAGAGGCATTACGCGTTCGTAGTTGCCAATTGGAACCATTGAACGATCACTACCATTGGTCGTCGTTGTCATATTGAACAACTGACCTTTGAATACGTGACCAAGGAAAGAGCGAGTTACCGAGAACTTATTCTTACCAGGCATTGCCCAGCCAAATAGTTCTTTTTCACGGCCTTCACGTAATACAGAAACCTGTTGATGGTAACGGCCAAGGTATGCGTGTGGACCAGTTGCATGTGTACCTGTTAGTACTGAACCAGAGATCACACGAACTTCGCCAGGCATCAGCTCGTTATCTGTTAGGTCATCTAAGCTTGCACCCATTACGGTACGAACTAGACGAGGGTTATTCACAACTGGGCCAGCTAGAGACACAACACGATCTGTGCATAGCTCACCAGTTAGGAACAGCTTACCGAACGCGATAACGTCTTGGTAGTTGATGCTCCATGCCACATTCTCTGCATTTACTGGGTATAGGAAATGCATGTGGGTGCCAGCAAGACCTGCTGGGTGAGGGCCATCGAAGACGTGTTCTTCTACGTTAGACTGTGAAGAGCGTGGCAAGCTAGTGCCAGATTTACATACGTAAACCTTGCCTTCTGTCAGGGCTGAAAGAATGTCTAGACCAGCAATGAATGCTTCTTGTTGCTCATTAATGATCAACTCAGGCTTAGCTGCTAGTGGATTAGTATCCATTGCAGTTACGAAAATAGCCTTAGTAGAAGACTCGATTGCAGGAACCTTGCTAAACGGACGAGTACGTAAAGCGGTCCATAAGCCAGAGTCAACCAACTGAGTCTTGATCACTTCACGATCTAGACCTGAAAGTTGAGCGGCTTCGAACTTATCAAATGTCACCTGCTCTTCACCTGCCACTTCAATCACTACAGATTGAAGGACACGTTTAGCGCCACGGTTAACTTCGATCACTTTACCGGCTGCTGGTGCAGTAAATTTCACGCCTGGGTTCTTTTTATCTTCAAAAAGAACTTGCGCTTTTTTCACTTCATCACCAACGCGGACATGCATGGTAGGTCGCATGCCAACGTACTCTTCGCCAAGCAAGGCGACTTTTTTGATGGTCTTACCATCATTAATCACCTGGGATGGAGTTCCTGCGATAGGAAGATCCAAGCCCTTCTTTATTGTAATCATACGCACTTGCACTACTTTTATCGGGAAAAAGATTCTTTTGATTGCGTAACTTTTAGACACGACATCAGTGTCCGGTTTTGATGTTGTTTTAAACATCAAAATCGCAACATCCTATTAAAAATCTCGTCACAAGGAATACGCGAGATTTATCAGGTGCCGTAGTCTAGCATTTTTTAGGAACTTGATGCCATGATCAATCATTAGAATAGAGGGGTTATTTCGGTAGAATCAGGTCTAAAAGGTCAAAGAATAGTCATAACTTTGACCCATCGCACAAATGCCATATTCCATACATATCTTATGGAAAAGTGATATTCATCGCCTGAAATATTCTGCAATTTCCATTCATTTGTTGAAACACTGTTAACACATTTTTTAACCAGAATTTGTGCCACGTTAACGTCCCTAAAGAATGTAAAACGAAAAAAGATGGCCTTAAGCCACCTTTCTCTGCACCTTTATATCTTGCGTTTTTAGTGACCACCACCCATACACATCGGGCTATCAGGGGCGCCATCTTGTTCACGCTTCCACTCTTCATCAGTATATGTATGAATAGCTAATGCATGAATGTGGTTGTCCAGTTCATCTGCCAAAATTTGATGAACTTGACGATGGCGCCCAATCAAACGCTGTCCCGCGAACGAATCACTCACAACAATCACTTTGAAATGACTCTCTGAGCCTGGTGGCACATTATGCATGTAGCTCTCATTAATGACTTTGAGATAGCTGGGTTGCAGCTCACTGTGTAGTTTCTTCTCTATGATTTCTTGGATCATATTCGTTCCTCATTGATGCGAATTCCATAAGTATATACCTAAGTAAAGCAGACATGCATCACTCAAACGTCACTCTCATTATTGACGCACTTTGTAGACATATTGTCTCAAGGCGCTTGACTCCACGAACATGTCTAAAGAGCAGCCATCACTGAACTCGTAAAATTTGACAGCTTTTTGTATCTCGACACGTCATCATTTGCGACAATAACACTTAATTTCTAAATCAACTTACATTTAGCTATGAAAACCGAACTGAACCTTCACGAGCGAAGCTTAACACTTCATCGTTTCCCAAAACGTAGTAACGAAACGCTACAAGCGTGGGATGCCGGTGATGAGTATCTTATTAATCATGTTGAAGAGCTTGCTTTGCCAGACAATCAAAACATCCTCGTGATTAATGACAGCTTTGGTGCCCTCTCCTGCTGGTTTTCGGAAAAGCACCATGTAACGCTAATGAGTGATTCATTCATCTCACATAAAGGTGCACAGCAAAATCTCGAGCAAAACCAGTGCAATAAAGTAGCGTTTGCCACCACGATGGACCTCGTTCCTGCCAATATTGATCTCGTCTTGCTGCAACTGCCCAAAAGTAACCGCCATCTAGTGTGGATACTAAGCCAATTAAGAAAGGCGCTACCGGCTTCCTGCCCCGTCATTGCAGTCAATAAAGCGAAAGACATTCATACTTCGACGCTAAAACTGTTTGAAAAATACTTAGGCGAAACAAAAACATCTTTGGCCTGGAAAAAGCACAGATTGGTGTTTTCTCAAGCAACAGTTGAGCCTACGATTGAAGTAATGCCTTTCACGACTTGGCGCGTTGATGGCGAAGATATCGAACTCAAGAACATGCCAAATGTCTATTCAGGAGAAAGTTTAGATTTAGGTGCACGCTTTATGCTGCAGCACCTGCCTCAAGACCCTTCAATAGACAATGTCATCGACCTCGGCTGCGGCAATGGTGTTCTGTCTGTTAAATTTGGTCAGTTGAATCCAAATGCTCGGCTAACATGTGTTGATGAAAGCTTTATGGCGCTTGAGTCGGCAAAACAGAACCTACGCGACAACCTTGGTGAAAATAGAGACATACAGTGCATAGCGAACAATTGCTTGGACGGTTTTAAACACAGCAGCAGCTCTATGGTTATGTGTAATCCACCGTTTCATCAACAACAGGCAATCACCGATCATATTGCTTGGCAAATGTTCTGCGATGCTAAACAAGTATTAAGTGAAAATGGCCGTTTACTGGTTATCGGAAATCGTCACCTCGGGTACGACGCAAAACTCAAACGTCTGTTTGGCGATAAAAATGTGAAACTTATCGCTTCCAACAATAAGTTTGTGATTTTACAGGCTACAAAAAATCCTGCTAAATTAAGCGCAAAATAAGCTTTAGCAAAATAGTTAAAAGGAATAATAAAATGAGAAAATTGGTACTTGCGGCTTCGGTTGCGTTGCTTGCTGCGTGTTCAGCCCCTCAACAACCTCAGCTGAACCTGATGCCAGAAAGCACATTGAGCACCAATCCAATTGTTCAAGGCAAGACTTACAGTTTGACCAGCAAAGATGTACGTGCAGCGCAGTACGTGGCGTTGGTGGATAACGGCCGTTCGAACATTCTTCCTCTTCATGCTAAACAGAATTTACGTATTGCGTTAGAAGAAGCATTAGAGAAGCAATTCTCATCTCAAGGTTTCCATGCGGATCTAAACAGCAACAACGCGATTGAATTGAGCGTTCAAGAAGCGTTGGTCAACGTGAAGCATTCGGTGATGGAAAATGAGATGGATGCTAAAGTTGTGCTGGAAATCACAGCAGAGACACCTGAGGGCAAGCTAGTCAAAACTTATACAGGTACAGCAAAGCGATCTGGCACATTGAGTGCTTCTGATGCCGATATTGAAGAGACATTGAATGATGTGGTGACATTGACGCTTAAAGAGATTGCCAATGACCCTGAGCTTCGTCAATACATGCAGGAGCGTTTCTAATGTTACGCAAAGCGATTCTGTCCTTAGCACTACTCAGCTGCAGCGTTTGGGCTGGACCAAAAGTAGCGTTTGAAACGACACTTGGTTCATTTACGGTTGAGTTAAACGAAGAGAAAGCACCTATCACTGTCGCTAATTTTCTAAAATATGTAGAAGATGGGAGCTACGAGGGTACTATTTTTCATCGTATTATCCCAGGCTTCATGACACAAGGTGGCGGCTTTAACCAAGATATGCAGATGGTGAAAACATACGCGCCAATCAAAAACGAAGGAAATAATGGTCTAAACAATAACCGTGCTACCATCGCCATGGCACGAACCAATGCACCAAACTCTGCAACTCGTCAGTTTTTCGTCAACTTAGTCGACAATGACTTTCTCAACTATGGCGCTCGACCACCAGGTTATGCTGTATTTGGTGAGGTTACTGAGGGGTTCGACGTTATCCAGAAAATGGCTCAGCAGCCGACCACGACGGTAGGCCGAATGCGTGATGTACCAGAGACGCAAATCGTCATCACCAAAGCTACACTACTTAAATAGCCAAAACGATAAGCCCTTTGAATAATCGAAGGGCTTTCTCTTTCAACGGCTTCATTTTATTGGATTGATTTATGTCTTCATTACCTTCCATCACTTGGTTGGAAACGGTAAAAAGTTACCTCGATAAACGACTCATGTGGGTTTTCATGCTGGGCTGCTCTAGCGGCTTTCCGTGGGTTCTTATCGGCTCAAACATGTCAGGTTGGCTAAAAGATGCCGGCTTGACCCTCTCCGCAATTGGCTATTTTGGTAGCGTTTTTGCGGTCTATGCGATCAACTTTCTGTGGGCACCTCTGGTTGACCGCGTGAAGCTGCCAGTCCTCTTTAGACTGCTGGGGCAAAGACGTAGCTGGATTTTCTTTTGTCAAAGTATCGTACTCGTCGCTACCCTATTTATTGCCGGCGTAAATCCAGCGGAAAACTTGGTGTTTGCGTCACTACTCGCCTTGTGTATTGCAACGGCTTCAGCGACACAAGACATCGCAATTGATGCTTTTCGTATTGATACTTTCCCAAAGTCAGAAGAGTCTAAACTGCCTCAAGCTTCTGCAATGGCGGTCATTGGCTGGTGGACAGGTTATTCACTACCGGGTTATTTAGCGTTTGTTAATGCTGATAGCGTCGGTTGGAATGGTGTGTATTACGGGATGGCGGTGATAGTCGGCATTCTAATGGTCTTTACGATTTTAGTCGGTGAACCGAAGACTCAACGCGAACAACTTCAGTCTGCCGCTGAACAACGACACAAAGAAGTGGTTGGTTCAAAAGTCGTAGCTTGGTTTACCGTGACTGTTGTAGAACCTTTCCTTGATTTCTTTAATCGCAATGGCGTCCGTGTCGCGATTACTCTGTTGCTGTTCGTTTTCCTATTTAAAATTGGCGAAGCGTTTTTGGGCAGGATGTCGATCGCGTTCTATAAAGATATTGGTTTTAGCAATGAACAAATTGGCTATTACTCCAAACTGATTGGTTGGGGAGCCACCATCTTCTTTACTTTTGTCGGAAGCATGTTCAACGTTAGGTTTGGTATTGTACGTGGATTAATGATCGGCGGTATTGCTATGTCTGCCAGTAACTTGATGTTTGCATGGATTGCTTCGGTAGGCCCAAACGAGCACTTGTACTTAGCCACGATTATTGTCGATAACTTTACGACTGCTTTCTCAACCGTCGCTTTTGTTTCATTTTTGACGATTCTAACCGGGCAAGCATTTTCGGCAACTCAGTATGCGTTGCTTGCCTCTCTAGGAAACTTCGGACGGACGACTCTTGCTTCTTTCAGTGGCGAGCTAGTGGATTATCTTAATGATTGGAGCACATTCTTCGTGCTTACCGCTGTCATGGTCGTGCCAAGCTTGATTATGTTGTACTCGCTACGACATTACTTTGATGCTCTATTGGAAAAAGCACGTCACAAGCATTAACGAAGCATATAAAAAACCACCGAATTCGGTGGTTTTTGTTTTGCGATATATAAGATAAGAGGTCTATGGGTATAACCCTTTACCAAACATATTAAATATACGTGCCACGCCTTGAGTAAAGATCATCGGCTCAGTCAATACGGTTAAACACAAGCAGTCTTCTCCGGCCTTAGTGTAAGGGCTATGCTTCACTGATGCGTCTCTAATCATCAAATCGCCTTCTTCATATTGGCCATCCTCGTCACTAAATCCGCCATGTAGGATCAATGTAGACTCCAGGCCTTTGTGCGTATGTTGAGGAATTTGCACATCTTCCCCGATGTACATTAAGCTGACACGAGCGTCTTCCCCTAGGTCAATCTGAGCACTGAAAACCTTGCCTCCGTAACTTCTCCATGACCCTACGAGGTCAGAGAAACGCGCTAGAGTTTTAGGAAGAGCGAAACTTTTTCCTGCCACATTAACAGCAGCAGGGTCGCGGATCACGATATTATCAGTCGCTGGCTCCGCATTGATGATGTCATTAAACATGTCGTCAAATTCAGAAACATACTCAGAAGGTATGTCACTTACGATGTTCGCTTGACTTGCTTCGACTTGGTTCACATAAGCTCGGCACTTGGTGCATGTTTCTAAATGGGTTGCGACCACAAGACCAGAAACTGCATCAATGCTTCCCGAAGCGTATGCTTCTAACAAGCTGTTATCTGGGTGTTTGTTCATAGTTGCTCCGTATGCATTGAATGCCTTAGCTTTTCTACTGCAAGCCTCAGCCTGGATTTTACGGTACCGAGGGGTATATCAAATAATTCCGCGACCTGTTGATGAGGTAGCTCTTCAAGATATACCGCTTGTAAAACATCTCTCTGGTTTTTCGGTAATATATCTAAAAACTTAACCACCTGTTCTTTCAACATATCTTGCTCTGGTGAATAGTGATCAACAAGATCAGGTGGATAATACTCTGACGGCCAAATGTCATCAGAATGAATGTGTAATTCCTTACCTTTCTGTTTTCTCAGCAAATCAAAACAAAGGTTTCGGATTATGGTATATATCCAAGTCGATAACGCGCTCTTTTCACCATCATAGAGGTGCGCTTTCTGCCAAACTGTCGCCATGGTCTCTTGCACCATCTCCATAGCAACTTGCTCATTACCAACATGTTTGTAAGCGAATTGCTTCAGCTTGGGTGCGTAAAAACGGAATACAAAAGCGAACGCGTCTTTGTCTCGAGCCTTCACTTTATCCATGTAATCGTTCCAATCACTGCGCCCCAGTTTTTTCGGGCTATCACTCATCATAATCGGCCTTAATTTGTGGGAGGAGTTTCCTCCTCCCATTCTTCCTAATCGGTCACGTCATCGACCAACAAGTTGAAACCACCGTTGTTCCCATCATCAATGGCAACGACTTGGTACACAACACCGTTCATTACATTGACTGGTGCTGAGTCAACCGCAACAATACTTGGGTTACCAGCCACTGTTACCGTTACATAATATGTACCTTCAGCGACATATAATCCTTGTACACTATTTTTATACGCAAAATTAGCAATAGTTGGATCACTTCCATCTATTCCTGCACTCGTAGTGAGGTAAATATCCACCATTTCCGCTATAGGATTAGCCGCCGCGTGTGTCACATTCAATGTCGCGCTAGTCGCCACAGCGCGTCTCATATCTTCAACAACCAGAGCTTCGATATCAATCGCTGGGCTAACAACACCGACTGCATAAACACTGTAATCCATTCCACCTGCAACCATTAACCCGTCAACATCTATGATCGGATTGGTTGTTGTGCCATCCACGTAAACATCAATATCGTAAGCCCCAGCAGCAAGATCCAAATAACCACGAATCTCTTTGAACGCTAAGTCGGCAAGAGGAGCGAAGGCCGCCCCGTTAACGTTAACATCGACGACTGGCGCTCCATCGACAAGGTGTCCGACTCTTACTTCAGCTTGGCTGCCCATATCTTCAATTATAGAAGAGCCCGAACCGTCCAACACCAAGAGTTTGACAGGTGACGTGCTATTCGAATCTCCTGTGCCGATAGCGGCAATCGTCAAGTTGGAGTTAGCCGCAAGAGGTACTGTGCCGGAGTCAAAAGCAACGCTGTCTCCTACGGCAAGTCGAACTTGATACTCACCAGCTGGGATGTTCAATACGTCGGTAGAAGCTTTGTAAGCAAGGTTAGTTATTGGAGTCGCGCTAGCAAGAGCAACACCTGGCTCAGTGACATAAAGATCAACAGCAGGAACGCCTGAAGCTGCATGAACAACTTGAACATCTAGACTATTGGCATCAGCCATTGAATCGGCGCTGCGAGTCACAACTAAAGGCTCAACTGGGTTTGGCGAACCATCGGCATCGCCAACAACGAACACGTTATAATTGAGGTCGGAATCAAGATCTAGTTCTGTTTTAGGTACTACGGTCGCGGTTTCATTACCTGGGAGCTGTACATCGACCTGAATCGAATTCATCCCCTCTCGCAATTTAACGTAGCCAGATCCCACACCATAATCAACATTCGTTAAAGATGGTTTATCGTTGATCCACACATTTGCAAGCGGCGCATCAGAAGAAGCGTGCACTGCTTGTAAATTGGAATACTCGATAGTGTCACTGTCGGAGCCACACGCCGCCAGTCCTAATGTCGCAACAATAGTTAGCGCAGCTTTATTAAATCCTTTCATATCCTTGCCTCTTTGTTAGTCGGGGCTTCTATGGCTTCTGTCAGAAATTGCAACGCAGGAATACAGTCCTCTGCGCCGACTAGCTGTTCGAACAGATTGCAGTCTAGGGGTAGTAACTCAAGCCAACGCTGAGTAACCCAAGCAGAGTCATCGTAAAAACGATGCTGGTAGAGGCTTCCAAGTTGAGGAAACTCTTCATAAACATGGGATAACTGCTGGCTTAAAAAGAAGAAATCTGGTGAGTTGTCTAGATGTTGCCAATTGTCTAACCATTCAACCTCTGCATGACGTAAGCCATCCGCATCTGCACGGACGCGTTTGACAACAAAGCGTTGCTCACCAGCAACTGTAATACCAAGAAGGCCATCACTGAGTGTTTCAAAATCAACGATCCTGACCAAAGTTCCGATAGATGAAACGTTACCCACGTCTTTAGGGTCACCTTCACTTCCTACCAGGCAAACTCCAAAGCCCACATTTTGTAGGCTGCATTCCTTTACCATTCGCTTATATCGTGGCTCAAAAATGCGCAGATTCATTTTACCCTCAGGGAGTACAACTGAAGTGAGTGGGAATAACATGACTTCTTTCATTCAAACGTCCTCTTTGATTCACGGATACATACGAATCCCTTATCACTCCGATCACTAACGATTTATGTTGGTTAATCGACTGGCTTAAAAAGTCATAAAATCGCTTACGCAAACGATCCAAATCACACATTTATTGCAATCAAATGCAACAAACAAAAAGTTCCGTAAATAAAGATAATTTCGTGACACAACTCACCAAAAACGTTCAGTTTTGCACCCTTTATCACTTTCATTTGGGATTTTTATCGCTATTATTCCCGCCAATTGGAAAGCGCAGCATAGATTGCGTGTTCTGAATCATTACAAACATAGAGAGTCCCCTTATGCGTAAATCACTTTTAGCTCTTAGCCTTCTAGCGGCTACTTCAGCTCCAGTTATGGCGGCAGATTACTCTGACGGCGATATCCACAAAAACGATTACAAGTGGATGCAGTTCAACTACATGTACTCAATTGATGAAATGCCACGAGTTAAAGGCGCTGACGACAACGCTCACGATTACCTAGAAATGGAATTTGGCGGTCGCTCTGGTATTTTCGACCTATACGGTTACGTAGACGTATTTAACCTAGCGACTAAAGATAACCAAGATAAGTCAATTGAGAACGGCGCTCCTGACAAGATGTTCATGAAATTTGCACCACGTATGTCTCTAGATGCCGTAACTGGTAAAGACCTATCTTTCGGTCCAGTTCAAGAGCTATACATTGCATCTCTAATGGAATGGGGCGGTAACAACGGTGGTGTAAACAACCAGAAAATCGGTTTAGGTTCTGATGTAATGGTTCCTTGGTTAGGTAAAATCGGCCTAAACCTGTACAGCACTTACGATGGCAACAACAAAGGTTGGAACGGTTTCCAAATCTCGACTAACTGGTTCAAACCATTCTACTTCTTCGACAATGGTTCATTCATTTCTTACCAAGGTTACATTGATTACCAATTCGGTATGGATGATGATGCTGGTAACAAATTTGGTACTACCGCGTCAAACGGTGGTGCAATGTTCAACGGCATTTACTGGCACTCAGATCGCTTCGCGGTTGGTTACGGCCTGAAGGCATACAAAGAAGTATATGGCGTAAAAGACGGTCTACAAGTTGCTCCAGGTGTTGAGCTAGAATCGACTGGTGTAAGCCACTACCTAGCTGTAACTTACAAGTTCTAATTGAACCACTAAGTTTGCTCAAAAATGGCGCCTTTCGGCGCCATTTTTATTTGCTTTCCTTTTTTCCCTCATTATCCTTGCAGCAAACCTTTTTAATGAGAGCGTTTGGTGAATATCCTTATCCTCGGTCCAGGTGCGGTGGGCTCACTCTGGGCAACAAAATTTAAGCTTGCCGGGCACAATGTTTCATTGTGGGGAAGAAGTTCAGAGAGACAACAACCACTTCAGTTGGATGACACACCCGCAATCGTATTCAGTAATCAAGATATTTCCTCCGTAAATCAAGCGGACCTCATTTTGATCACGGTAAAAGCTTGGCAAGTGGAAGACGCCATTCAGCCTTTGCTCCCTCATATCAATACAGACACGATTATCATGCTGATGCACAATGGTATGGGTACTGCCTCTGCCTTGGAGAAGGTTGTGCCAAACAATCCGATAGTGCTCGCAACAACGACGCACGGCGCATACAAACCAGATAACCAACACGTATTGCATACCGGTCACGGAACAACGCAAGCGGGTGGTTATAATGACAAAGGAATGCAGTGCACTTTTCTGAAAGATGTTATGCATAATGCCCTTCCAGAGGCCATTTGGAATCCACACATCCAATCTGCGTTATGGACTAAGTTAGCGATCAACTGCGCGATTAACCCACTGACTGCGATTCTCCAGTGTAAGAATGGTGAACTTGCGAAGCCCGAGTTTAAGATACAACTCGAAAGCATCACTCAAGAACTGGTTGAAGTAATGAGTAAAGAAGGTATTGCTATCGAGTTTCGCTCTCTTTTCGATACGGTAATGCAAGTGGTGAACGCCACAGCTGAGAACTATTCTTCAATGAGACAAGACGTATTCCATCAGCGTCGAACGGAAATTGATTTTATAACCGGATACTTGTTAAAGGCTGCCGAGAAACATCGCATCAATACGCCTGAGAATTTAAAACTTTACCAACGCATCAAACAAATAGAACAAAGCTGGACAGAACAATGAGTAAGAAAATCTTAGTGCCAATCGCTCCGGGCACCGAAGAAATGGAAGCCGTCACCGTTATCGACATGATGGTTCGCGCGGGTTATGACGTTACGGTAGCGAGTGCTGCTTTTGATGGCTCATTGACGATGAAAGCTTCTCGCGGAGTCACACTAACAGCCGATTGTAAACTGGTCGATATTGCTGATGATGAGTTTGACGCCATAGCGCTTTCTGGTGGTGTTGGCGGTGCAGAAATTTTTCGTGATAGCACGGTGATGATAGAAATCCTTAAGCAGCACATCTACGAGGGAAAATTGGTCGCTGCTATCTGCGCAGCACCGGCGTTGGTATTGCAACACCATGATCTTTTCCCACAATCACTGATGACCTGTCACCCGAGCTTTCAGTCACATATCCCGGAAGAGAAGTGGCGCAGCAAACGCGTGACCTTTGATATCAACCACAACCTGATCACCAGTCAAGGTCCGGGTACAGCTTTAGAGTTCGCGATGGAAGTAATCATTCAACTCTCAGGTAAAAAACACGCATGGTCAGTTGCTGAACCAATGATCCCTCTGCCTACTCTGCACTACCACAAGCTTGGTGAAGAATAATGTTTGACGTAAATGCTGTACGCGAGCAATTTCCTGCTCTAAACCAATCCGTCAACGATACGCCCTTAGTGTATCTAGATAGCGCAGCGACAACGCAAAAACCGCAATGTGTGATTAATGTCATCAGTCATTACTACAGTGCGCAAAATGCCAATGTTCACCGTGGCAGCCATAGTTTAACGGCTAATGCCACCAGCCAATTTGAAGCGGCACGAGAACGAGTGGCAAGCTTTATTGGTGCAAACAGCTCTAAAGAGATCATTTGGACACGGGGCGCAACCGAAGCACTGAACTTAATTGCTCAAACCTACGCCCGTAGCACGTTACAACCAGGTGATGAGATCTTGATTAGCGAGATGGAGCACCACGCCAACATCGTGCCCTGGCAAATCGTGGCAGAGCAAACGGGTGCTAAAGTCATTAAAGTTCCGATGACATCAGATTGCCAGTTCGACATCAGTGCATTTGAGGCGCTTCTGTCTGACCGCTGTAAAATTGTTGCTTGCGCGCAAATAACCAACGTAACAGGCACACGCCAACCTATAGAAAAAATCACTGAACTGGCGCACAACGTTGGCGCGGTTATTGTAGTTGATGGCGCGCAAGGCATCGTACATGAGCAACTTGATTTATCGGCATCAGATATCGATTTCTACGTTTTCTCAGGTCACAAACTTTATGCACCAGCAGGCATTGGGGTTTTATACGGCAAGCTTGAACTTTTGGAAGCCATGCCACCATGGCACGGCGGCGGTAAAATGGTTGAACGCGTTTCTTTCGAAAAAACGACGTTTTCTGCACTTCCTGGAAAATTTGAAGCGGGCACACCAAACGTTGCGGGCGCGATTGCTCTAGCGAAAGCCATTGAGTGGTACCAAGGTTTTGACCATCACGAAGTAGAGACTCATCTCCATGCGCTTCAGGATAAGGCCTACCAAGCACTAAGCGCTTTGGATGACATCCATATTCTAGGCTATCAACCGAATGCCTCTGTACTGACCTTCGTAATGGACGGCGTTCATCACCAAGATATTGCGACGCTGCTCGATCAACAAGGCATTGCGGTACGAGCAGGACACCACTGCGCTCACCCATTGATGGATGCGCTAAATGTGAAAGGCACGGTACGCGTCTCTTTTGGTATTTATAACACGACGAGCGATGTGGAAAGACTCATCGCCGCCGTAGAAAAAGCCGTCGACATGCTATAACGCCAACGGTTTGATTTGGAGTAACCAACAAGGTTACTCCATCTGCCTATCCAGAGTCGCCACGCAATTTCTGCCATTTCTTTTCGCAGCATAAAGCGCTTTATCTGCATGCGCATACAAACGTTTGGTGGTTTCATTTCTGCCTATTTCCACCACGCCTACACTCACCGTGACCGGAATTTCAATCTTTTCAAATTCGAACTGACAATTTTGAATGTGGGAACGTACTTCCTCTCCTACCTCTTTCGCCGCCGACAGAGAAGTTTCTGGCAAAATAATCGCAAACTCCTCCCCTCCGACTCTTGCGAAAATTTCGTCTTTGACGAGTAAGTGAGAAACCAAATCAGCTAACGTCTCTAAGACATAATCCCCCGCATCATGACCACGTTTATCATTGATGACTTTAAAAAAGTCCAAATCAAACAATAACAACGCGGAGTGATAATCTGGAGCTTGGGATTTAATAACTTCTTCTGTGAGCTTTTCGAAAAAAACACGTCGGTTGTAGATATTGGTGAGAGCATCTATTTGGCTTTGATGGCGAAGAAGGGTTTCAACTCGGTGGCGATTGGAGATGTTGCGTGTAAGAATAAGGACAACGCGACGACCCCGGTATTTTATAGCGAGTGGGCAGATCTTGCCTTCGTAGTATAGCTCGCCTCTTGGCCCACTGTTAGCATCTATTCCCTGAATGCTGTCGGCGCACATCTTGTACTCGATCGTCACAATACTGTCTTGTTTCAGTGACCGATTTATCTGTTCGATAAACCAGTCAGCTTTATCTTTCTCGAGTACGCTGTGCAGCGTCTCACCTATCAAATTACTTCCATCGTGATAGGCTTTTTTATCTGTTCCTCCAAAAACATCAATATAGATACCATCTTCACTCAGAATAAAAGTGGGGTCTGGCATTCCGGATAACACGTCTTGCGCATGTTCCAAGGTGAATTGCATATAGGGAGGTTCCTAGCATTTGTATCTAAGTAACCCAATCGCTTCCAAGTGTGTTTCCACATTGGGGAATAGGAGCGAATGGGGCATATGTCTATTATCTAATATAGACAAATTTTAAATACAATTGAGTTTATAAAAACCAAGTGGGCAATATAATGAACCAGGATCAATAGAATGGTTAATTAACGCTAAAATAGTCGACCATTTGCATACTTTTTATCCATATGCAAAAAATATCTCAACTCAGATACAAAAAACGCCAAACAGTTAGGCTATTCGGCGTTTTTTAAGAGTTGGGAAAATGACTCGTTACACGGCGATTTGCTTAATCTGCTCTACAATAGCTTTCAAGCCATTACCACGTGACGGGCTTAAATGGGAGACAAGCCCCAGCTGATCAAAATAAGCATCAATATCAAATGCTTGAATTTGATCGGCCGTTTTACCGTCATAAGCTGCCATTACCAAGGCAATCAATCCACGGACGATACGCGCATCGGAGTCCGCACAAAAATGCCAAACGCCATCTTGCTCTTTGCTCACTAACCACACCAAGCTTTCACAACCCGAAACGGTAACTTGTTCTGATTTCAGCTCTTCTGGCATTTGTGGCAGCTTTTTACCCCACTGAATAACCTGACGGTAGCGATCTTCCCAGCCTTGAAATTGCTGCATAGTCGCTACAATGTCTTCGCTGGTGATATCTGTACCAAATGGAGAAACGGGAAAATCTGTCATGATGCGCTCTTCTTCTAGTTTACTTCTTATATTTTGAAATCAACTTCTCAACGATTCGCGATACCGCGACAAAGCCAAACGTTGCAGTTACAACAGTCGCCGCACCAAAACCGCTAGCACAATCCATACGTTTTGGGCCTTCCGCTGTCGACTTCACACCACACACTGAACCGTCTGCTTGAGGATACTTCAGCTGCTCGGTTGAAAACACGCAATCAATACCAAACTTACGAGCCGGATTCTTAGGGAAGTTATGATGACGACGCAAGGTGTCTTTGATTTTCTTCGCTAGAGGATCTTGGATCGTTTTCGTTAAATCAGCGACCATGATCTGCGTTGGGTCAACCTGACCACCAGCACCACCCGTGGTGATCACTTTGATCTTGTTGCTGCGGCAATACGCCAACAAAGACGCCTTCGCTTTTACGCTGTCAATCGCATCTAGCACGTAATCAAACTCTTTGCTTAAGTACTCATGTTGATTGCCTGGCGTGATGAAATCATCAATCAGGTTGACTTTACACTCTGGGTTGATCAATTTGACACGCTCGGCCATCACTTCAATTTTGCTTTGGCCAACGGTGCCCGTCATCGCATGAATTTGGCGGTTAATATTCGTGACACAAACATCGTCCATATCAATCAGAGTCAACTCACCGATCCCCGTACGAGCCAGCGCTTCCACCGCCCATGAACCTACGCCACCAATACCAATCACACAAACGTGTGCAGCGCGAAGAATGTCTACTTCACTGTTGCCATAAAGACGACGAGTGCCGCCAAAGCGTTGATTGTAGCTGTCAGATGCTGGGGTATCGAGTTCACGCATATTGAAGTCCAGATGATCGATAGAAAAACAAAGAGTGCGATTTATACGCACTCTTTGATGAAATGTCTAGATAAGAGAGTGTTCCTCTTTCTTGGGTCGCTATTGTAGCTTTTCTGGCGGTAAAGCCCAAGGCGCTTGAGTTGGTGAGTTTTCCAGCCCAAGTTTCCAAACTCGACCAAAATGCTTGTAGTGCCCTGCTTCCGTTCCTGCTCTCGCACCAATGCCATGATACAGATCCAAATGGTTCTGTTTTACCGCACCACCAGTGTCTAAAACGATCAGCATTCTCAGTTGATGAGCACCGCTCCACGTACCATCCGCATTCAGCAATGGTACTTCCGCCAAGATTGGTGTGCCCATTGGTAAGATAGAACGGTCACCCGCGACCGCGGCCATTGGCAACAAAGGAATACCAGCCGACCCCGTTACTGGCGCTTCCGCTTTTGGCGCAAAGAAGACGTAAGAAGGGTTTTGCTCCAACAACTCGCGTACTGTTGCGTCGTCGTTGTCCATTACCCACTCTTTAATCGCTTTGAGAGACATTTTTTCACGCGGGACTTCACCACGTTCAATCAAAATTCGGCCAATGCTGACGTAAGCTTTATTATTTTTCCCTGCGTACGCGAAGTACTCCAACGTATCATCATCTTCAAAATGCACATAGCCACTGCCCTGTACTTCCATCATAAATGGGTCGATACGATTAGGCGCGTAACCTAGCACCAAACCTTGTCCATCTAGTGCTCCATTGTAGATCTCCGCGCGAGTCGGACAATCTGATGAGCAGTTTGGCTTGCCATAAACTGGGTACTTAAAAATGTCGTTTGGTGTATGACGCAGTTCCATCACGGGAGAAAAGTATCCGGTAAACAGCACATTACCTTTTTTATCACCACCACCCAATTGCGCGGCTTGAATGCCAAACGCACTCAACGCACTGGTATCTCCGCTCTGTTGCGCCCACTCACTTAATCGTTGATATAGCGGTTGGTACATCTTCGCCATGGATGGTGACTTTATCACCACTTGCTCAGCTTGCTTGTTAAATTCAGTAAAATCGCGTGGTTTGTTAGACTCAACCACATCCACTTGATTGAGGATCTGAGGAAACTCACCATCAAGATATTGCTGAGCACGATCATTTTGTTGAGCACAGCCAAAGAGTAGGCTCAAAGAGATAATAGGAAGGAGTTTTTTTAACACGTGTCTTTTCCGTAAAAGAGAATAGCAAAAGGATGGCAAACAAATGCATACGGTGCAATTGAAAAGCAACGACAAATGTTTCAACGCTAAGCCAATCCGTTTACTCGTTGTGAATTCATTCAGTTAATACAACATGATAGCAGCGGAAGAATTACGGAATTGTCCGGATTATGTTTGAAAGTAAGATTTACTGATTGAGAGATGAAATTGTGATCATCCATGTGACTCACAGACGCAAGAGATCTCTGCTTAACAGACAAAGATAAAAACGACTATCTTACCGCAATCCTTGCACGCCCCTCTAAACGGAATACAGGTAGATAATGTGCATTGGCATCCAGCTTCATTTCTGCATGCTGCTTACCCACAAAATTGAAGTGCCGCTCATTTGAACCCACTCGATACGAAAACGAATCCCCATCGAATTCAAAACTGGTCGCCACTGTAGAACCATTTACGGTAACACCGCGCTCACTCAACACAAATTCTTCACGAGCATAAGGCGCAACATCTTGCTCAACCCAGCGACCATAAATTGTCGATTTGGGAATGGGCGGATTAATGGTTCGAGTAATCAAATCACTATACAGCATGCACACGACAACGGTTCCAACTATCGCTATAAGCATGAGAGAACGCTCTAGCCACTTACGAAGCATTGATTTAGATGACGTTTTTGACAGATTTGAAGCAGTGATCGCAGCATTCTTATTAACAGCAGAAGACATGAGGTTCACGTATTGAGGAAAGACGCCACCATTGTAACCTTCCCTCTTAACAGGACCAAGAACCTACCTCAATATGTTTGTGCTTTATTCCAAAATTTCACCTTGCCACTCAATGAATAAAAAGGCATTATTTTAACATAATTAAACAAAGGAATGGCTGTAGTGAAAATTCGTAGTACTGCTCTCGTAAAAGGATTCCGTCAATCAACACCTTATGTCAATGCTCACCGCGGAAAAACCATGGTGATCATGCTGGGCGGAGAAGCCGTCGCACACAAAAATTTTGGCAATATTATTAATGATATCGCACTCATGCACAGCCTCGGAATCAAAGTCGTGGTGGTGTATGGTGCACGTCCTCAAATTAATCAGCTGCTAGAAAAACAAGACCTCACTACGCCTTACCACAAAAATATCCGCATTACGGATGAATCGGCTTTATCTGTTGTTATGCAAGCTGCCGGACAACTTCAGCTTGCGATTACTGCGCGCCTATCAATGAGCCTCAACAATACTCCGATGGCAGGTACCCAGCTCAATGTCGTTAGCGGAAACTACATCATTGCCCAACCACTCGGCGTTGATGATGGTGTGGACTATTGCCATAGTGGACGTATTCGCCGCATTGACACCGACGCGATTAATCGCACTCTTGATCAAGGTTCAATTGTTCTGCTAGGTCCCATTGCTAGCTCTGTGACTGGCGAGTGCTTCAATTTATTATCGGAAGAAGTCGCCACCCAACTAGCGATAAAGCTGGGTGCGGATAAGCTGATTGGTTTTTGCTCCGAACAAGGTGTCATTGATGACAACGGCAATGCTGTCGCCGAGTTACTACCAATTGAGGCGGAGCATGTCATCAAAACGCTTTCTGAAAATACGTCTCCTGACCTAGATTACAACACTGGAACACTGCGCTTTCTTAAAGGCTCTATTGCCGCTTGCCGTGCCGGAGTACCTCGTAGCCACTTGATCAGTTATAAAGTAGATGGCGCCTTAATTCAGGAGTTGTTCTCTTTCGACGGTATCGGTACCCAAGTTGTTATGGCGAGTGCTGAACAAGTGAGGCAAGCTAATATTGACGATATTGGCGGTATCTTAGACCTCATTCGCCCGTTAGAAGAACAAGGTGTACTGGTTAGGCGCTCTCGAGAACAGCTAGAGCAAGAGATTGGAAAATTTACCATCATCGAAAAAGACGGCTTGATTATTGGCTGTGCTGCCCTTTATCCATACCCAGAAGAGCGTAAAGCTGAGATGGCTTGCGTAGCGATTCACCCTGACTATCGTGATGGAAACCGAGGTTTGTTACTGCTCAACTACATGAAACATCGTTCTAAATCCGAAACCATTGATCAGATTTTTGTCCTCACGACACACAGTTTGCATTGGTTCAGAGAGCAAGGTTTTTACGAAGTCAGTGTCGACTATTTGCCTGGAGCCAAACAAGGGTTATATAACTTCCAGCGTAAGTCCAAAATCTTAGCGTTAGATTTATAGCTTAACCTTAAATCAGGGAGCGAAACTTAACGTTCCACTATACCAACTAACCTCAAAGGGCAGGATTTAGTTCATTAACGCTCAACCCTGCACATCGAGCTTGTTTAGGAACGAGTTTGTTGAGGAGTAAGGCCACACATAAACCCTACTCCGGACTAGCGGGTCATCATGTAAACCCAACTTAGAAATGCGCAAACCATTGCTTGATTTTTGTTCCAATTTTATCTTTTAAATATACATTTGGTTGGCTATACTCTGCTCGCTAGTGATTGGTTTTTAACCAATACGAATGGATCTAGGTGATGTAATTAGCCTTCACCCTAAAATACTGGGCAATTGAAAAACTAGTTAGCTCCGTATTGCACACCAAGGACAGTTGTTAATCTGACTTTAAATAAGCCGAGACGAGCACTGTTATGAGAACAATCATTTGTAATTCGCTTCAAAGCTTCTGGGATATGGCTGACAATCAGTTTTTAGAAGGCCTAGACGTCCACTGTGTTTTCCCCGTAAATGACGCTATCCGAGATTTTATTCTTGCTTATCAACAGCAATACAAAATACGCAGCGTGTCTTTTACCAATGCGTTTGCAAAACATGCATAAAAGAAGACCGAGCCATAAGCTCGGTCTTCTTGTTTTAGTTGGTAAGCCGCTTTACTAACCCACTCGCGCGAGTGGTTTTCACCTTAATGCCTCGCTTCAGAACATTGAGCTCGGCGTAAAGAGCTAAACGCTTTTTCGCGCGGGTAATGCCTGTGTAAATCAACTCACGGGTTAATATCGGGCTAAAGTCTGGTGGCAAAATCATAAGGGTGTAATCAAATTCACTGCCTTGCGATTTATGGATGGTCATGGCGTAAGCCGTTTCATGTTCAGGTACTCGGCTTGGCAAGACCGATTTCACACTGCCGTCAGGTAACTCGAAAAAGACTTTCAAACGCGGTTCTTCTTCACTGTCATCTCGCATACAAATACCAATATCACCGTTATACAAACCTAAACCGTGATCATTACGCGTAACCATGACAGGTCTGCCGTGATACCAAATTTCATCCTGAACTTGAATTAACTTGCGCGCCGCAAGCGCTTTCTCGATGCGTTGGTTTAGCCCAGCCACACCGAAGTCACCTTCACGGATCGCGCACAGCAGTCGGCATTGATTGAAGGTATCTAACACCGCTTTGGCTTTGTGCGTTAGCGACTCTGGCTCTCCGGTTTTAGGATCAGTTTCCTGTTGTCCAATGCGTTTGAGGTAACGACCGTATTCCTGCACCAACGTCTGCATCATTTGGTTGTAATGTTGACTACTTAGTGCGAAATGTTCGATATCGGAAAAGTCACGCGCCCAGACGTTATCTACGCTCGCAGCAGAACCGGAATTAACCGCTTTTGCCAACTGACCAATGCCTGAGCGAGCGTCAAATCGGTAGCTCTTTTGCAGCATACATAAACTATCAGCAATGCTAGATGCACTGTTACCCGTATGGGCTAAAGTATCGAAGCCCGTCAGTTTTGCGATGGCTGACGCCTGCTCTTTGCCATAACCCAACGCATGGAACGAACAGATATCACCCAACACTGCCCCTGCTTCAACTGAGGCAAGTTGATCTTTATCACCTAGCAAAATCAGCCGCGCATGTTTCGGTAAGGCATCGACCACTTTATACATCATTGGTAAATCGACCATCGACGCTTCGTCGATAACCAAAATATCCAAATGCAGTGGATTTTGCTTGTTGTGACGAAATTCTGCGCTATTAGGAATCGCACCCAGCAACCGATGTAAGGTACTCGATTCAGTCGGAATTTTGGCTTTTAGCTCCGGAGAAACTGGCAGCTCTTGCACCGCTTTACCAATGGACTCGGTTAATCGCGCCGCCGCTTTCCCTGTCGGGGCCACCAGCTTGATGGTTAGATTTTTCTCTTGCGTCGCCTGTTCAATCAAAGCAGCAAGCAATTTGGTTACTGTCGTCGTTTTACCCGTACCAGGGCCGCCAGAAATCACAGCAAATCGACGAGTTAACGCAACCGCCGCCGCGACTTTTTGCCAGTTCACACAAGCTGAGAGTGGCACGAGTTCATCCAGTATTTGCAAATCTTGAACCTTGCGCGCATTGCTAAGCACGGAATCAATGGCGTGCCAATCCAACGATTCGCTTGCGACCACATCAAGGTGGTCACACACCAATTGCTGACGCAACACTTGGTTGCTGCTTCCCGCTTCTACTGCTTTGCCCAACGCGTTAAACAGAAAATGGTATTGGCGTGCGAACAGATGGTTGAGCAACTCCGATAATCGCGCAAACTCTTGTGGTTGCAAGTTAACTGCGGCGCCCAGCTGATTGAGCTTTTCCGCCAGTGTCACTTCATAATGCCAATAGCGATGCAGATACAGACGCTCACCATCGAACATTAAAGGCAAGGCTTCTCCTTGCGCGCCGACCACGCTGGAATTTTGTAATACTTGAATCCAGTCTATGCCTTGCAACTGTGTGTTAAGCGCCAATGCCGACTCACCAAACAGCCCTAGCTTACTGGCTAAATCCGTAGTTTGCCCTTGTGCATCGCACAGAGACAGACAGATATGTCCTTTACCAAGCTCACTACTGACAACACCAGCGATAAACGCCAGTGCTTGGCTGTCCGACTGTTCATCATGCGTTTGAGAATCAATAAAACAGGCGAATTGGTAGTCGAGCTGACGAATAGCACCTTTGTGCGCCAAGCGTTCCAACACTACCAATAGGCTATCTTGGTCAGAATGAAGATTGTGATTTGTCGTCATTAAAGTAGCTCCATCTGCCCGGCTTGAGTTGAGCGCGTTTCAAGTACTTGACCATCAATCAAACGATCCATCTCTTGTAAGAACTCGAAAGTTGGTTTCGCGGCAAAAATGCCGTGGTCACTCTGCCCATCCATGCCGCGCAAGAACAAGTAATACACGCCACCAAAGTGCTGTTCATAATCATAATTGGCCAATCGGCTGCGTAGGAAACGATGCAGGGCTAACGCATAAATCTGGTACTGCAAATCGTAGCGGTGATCTGCCATCGCCGATTTCAGAGCCTCACCATGATAGTGCGTCACATCGTCGCCAAGATGATTCGATTTCCAGTCAAGCACGTAGTATTTACCTTGATGTTCAAACACCAAGTCGATAAAACCTTTGAGCATGCCTTGCACGGTTTGGAAACCTAAATCCCCCGCTTTCGCCGACAACGGATCGTGACGTTGAATGACTCGGTTTAACGCCGGTGCAGACAAAACTTCAATCGGCAGCAAAAATTCCATCTCCACCAAACGTTGCGACGGTGCTTTTTGATTCAGCAGCAAAGACTTACCATCCAACGGCGTTGCGAGTACGGTATCAATCAATTGCTGTAAAATAGGTAGCCACTCTTCATCGAGCTGTTCGCTTTCCATCAAGCCAAGGATGATTTGTGTATTCTCTTCCGTAGTGGCTGGCTGAGTAAATTCAACTTCCTCAAACAAGCTGTGCAGGAACGTACCCGGACGCGCACCACGAGGGAAGGTAAAAATAGAGCGCTCTGGCTCCACCAAATCCGCTTCGTCTTGCTCTTCAGATGAGTCGATATCAAAACCCGTAATCTCAATCGTGGCATCATGCTCGGCGTGATGAGAGCCTTGCTTGACCAAGCCAGAATAACTGGTGATGCGCCAGTTTCTATCGATAGGGTTTTGCAGCTCTTTCGCGCTAAGATCGTGTATTTCTTCTTGTGGCGCTACGTACTTCTCTTCGAGTTGTTGCGGCGGATCGGCCACAACGACACAATCAAGCTCGTCTTGTTGCTTTGTTAAACCTTGTTGCAAATCGTTAATGCCACCTTCTTGACCATTTTGAATCAAATAGCCAATCGCACTGCGGTGTACACCAGTTGGCTCTTTGGTCGAACGGCCATTGCGCAAAGGTGAGGCACCGATAAAACACGCATACACAGCTCGCGTTAGTGCTACGTATATCAAGCGTAAGTCTTCCGCCAAACGCTCTTTATCCGCTTGCTTCATGGACGCATCGTTGCCAGTAATATCCAGTACCGTGCGGTCATTGGCTGCATCGTAATATTTGGCTTCACTGGCTTCTCGATAGCTGAACACAAACGGCAGAAATACGAGGTCATACTCCAAGCCTTTTGATTTGTGAATAGTTACGATCTGCACTAAGTTACGTTCCGATTCTAAACGTTGGATTTGGTCATCACTGCCACCCAAACCGTTTTCCGCATCACTGATAGACTGAGCGAGCCAACGCAGTAGACCGTGATCGCTGTCCAGTTCATTACTGGCTTGTTGAAGCAGTTCACCGATGTGCATTAAATCGGTAAGCACTCGCTCACCATTTTCACCCTGTGAACTCGCGCCTTCTTCTAGTAATCGCTCGGCAATATGGCGTTTGCTGATCACCGCCCGCAGCATCGGCAGCACACCACGCTGAACCCAAAGTTTGCGATATTCTTTGAATTCGTTTACGGCGTTTTCCCACACAATTTCATCGTTATTAAGTGCATCCAAACTTGCTGCATCAAGGGCAAACAGCTCAGAGGCAAGACTTGCACGCAGCGCACGGTCATTTTCTGGAGTCAGCACCGCTTGCAGCAAACGCTGTAGATCCTGCGCCACTGAACTGGTAAACACACTGTCTCGGTTAGACAGGTACACGCT
This sequence comes from Vibrio sp. Vb0667, assembly GCF_033391095.1. Classification (NCBI taxonomy): domain Bacteria; kingdom Pseudomonadati; phylum Pseudomonadota; class Gammaproteobacteria; order Vibrionales; family Vibrionaceae; genus Vibrio; species Vibrio sp. Vb0667. The sequence continues at coordinate 46,932 of NZ_JAWPOL010000010.1, forward strand.
GGCAATGCCTTGTTCAGCCAGCGCTTGTTTGATCATTCGACCTTCACTACCTGTTCGAACCAACACCGCGATATCGCCCGCTTGAACCGCTTTCTGTTTTTCGCCATTCACGAGACACGCTTGCCCCTGTTGAGCCTGCGTCAAAATGGTTTGGATTTGGCTTGCGGTCGCCTCCGCCATCCGAGTCAAATACTCGCCTTTTGGTAGCGGTTTATCGTCCGCTTCTTGCAACCAATAAGTCAGCGCGGGTTGCTTTTGGCCACCGATAGTCCAAATGCGTTTTTCGGCATTGGGACTGTACTTAACGGGTAAGAACGGGATGTCCGAATCATAGATAAATGGACTGTCTGGCAAAGCAAATACTTGGTTTACCGCCTGCACCATATCTGCGCTAGAACGCCAGTTGGTTCCTAACGTGTAGTGGGCACTTACTTGGTTACGCGCTTTGATGTAAGTGAAAATGTCTGCGCCACGAAAGCCATAAATCGCCTGCTTGGGGTCACCGATCATAAACAAACCACATTCTGGGTTGTTCAGATAAATACAGCTGAAAATACTGTATTGAAGCGGGTCGGTATCTTGGAACTCGTCAATCATTGCGACAGGATACAAAGTACGAATACGCTCAGCCAAAAGCTCGCTTTCGTCCGTATCGATAGAAGCAGAAAGTTGCGTCAGCAAATCATCAAAAGAGAGCCACTGTTTTTGATTTTTCGCGTTAGCCAGCATCACACGACAATGTTCAATTGCATGAGCAAGCAGTGGCGCTTTTAAGCTGATTGGGTTGGTAAGAAATGTTTCAATGGCTTCAAATACCGCATGCTGCGGCGCACTGCCTTTCGGTGTTTTTTCCAACAAGACGTTTTGCGCGAATTTCTCCAGCTTGTCTGGATAATCGTAACCTGTAGTTTCCGTTGCCGCCCAAGCGTTTACCGCCTCCAACCACGTCGGCAGAGACTTTTTGGTGTAGCTGCGTTTGTTAATATCTGAACCTGAAATTAGCGTTAAGAAGTCATCTTGGCTTTCTCGCCACTGTGCTTTTAATTCATCAATTTTTTTCAAATTTTCAGTATGAAGATCAGCCAAACTGCCTTTCATTGCCGGAACAGAAAGGCTTAACGGCGCACCAGTTAAGTAATTGCTGATGTCAGACAATAACGCAGATGGAGAGCCCCATAGCTGGCGAATTTCTCCAGCCAAGGTAAATGGCAACGGGTAGAAATTGCGGCGCCAGTAATCGGCTACAACTTGCGCTTTTAGGTGACTTTCATCGGTCACAAACTCGTTATTAAATCGGCTGCCAGATTCAAACGCATTTTGCGTTAGCATACGTTGGCAAAAACCGTGAATGGTGTAGACCGCCGCCTCGTCCATCTGACGCTCTGCCTGCAATAAAATTTCTGCGGCTTGCTTGTGATCGTCAAACTCATTAAGCAAAGGTTGGATCACCGGGTCGGAACTCTGTCCACGCGCAAACGCGATTCGCGCATCATGGATTCTTGCCCTGATACGATCGCGTAATTCCGCAGTTGCCGCTTCGGTAAAGGTTACAACCAGAATTTGGTCGACCGTAAGCGGTACGCGATGTCGAGTTTCCGCGCTGCCATGACCAAGCAAAAGACGCAGATATAAACCTGCAATAGTGAAGGTTTTACCTGTACCTGCTGATGCCTCGATTAACCTCGCACCGTGCAGAGGAAACGTCATCGGTTCTAGTGGCGTTGGTTGAGGTTGCTCTGTGCGGTCTAACGTATGTAGAGGACACTCTGCACCTGACATTTGATCCATAACGCTGAATCTCTCCGGATTATTTACTAGGACGTATCACCTAATAAATGTGATCTATAGTTAAAAATTCTATTAATATGTTTAACAAGTTGGATAATTTAGAGCTTTGTGAGATCTTTCTCACGGTTATCCATAAGACGTACCGTTAGTATGCGCCCCACGAGATAAGCCAAACCTTTTTGGCGGCACAACTCAAATGAATTAAACAAAAGTATCATGGTCCCTCTGACCTTGTGGCCGTACAGCGAACGCCCTACAAAAAATAATGATTTTCTGGCGGCCACCCTACTCTTCCTTCTCTTTACCCAGCTGTCTTTATTACGCTTTTACATCATCAGCGTCTTGAACCGCTAAGCGCGCACCTTGCAGTACTAATGCTGTCAGCAAACGAACTTCTGAGGCCAACTCATCATTCCAAGCAGGCCAAATTCGAGAGATGTACGCATTACTGCCTTCGCCCGGGCTCATGAAGCCATCATTGAATGCGTCAGCCATTTTCTTCAAAGATTTCTCTTCGTCATCGACCCACTGACCGCGGCTAAAGCCCGCTTCAACACAAGCCAACGCCGTTTTCGGGAAATAAGGCAAAGGCTTAGTCATGCCTTCGAAAAATAAGCGAACTAATTCAGTCAGTAGCTGTTTGGCATACTGCGCATCGGCAATTTCTGGGTAGATCAAATGCAGCGCGCCTTCTTTACGATCGTAACCAATGATGTGAGTTTTCTTAGCATGACCCGACGCCGACATGGCAAGGTGATCGATCCACGCTGCAAGGTAATCCTGCGATCGAATCTTACCGCTTCGATAGCGAATCAAACCGGATTGGTAGCATTGAGTTAGCCAACCTGTTAGACGAACGTTTTTCTCTTCGCCTTCATTTCGCTCAAACAAGGAATCAAACGTCAGGTCGATTTCCAAATCGTCTTGAGGCGCACCAGATAAAAACGCCAGTTTATCCACCAGCTCTTCCGCCTGAACTCGGTTGGTTTCAAATTCGATATCACCAAACGCCCCCACCGGCAGTTTGCCTTGCGCGCGCTGTTGACTCATAAAGTGTTTAAGCACCTCTGTTTTTTTCTCTGGCTGCATCAATGTCGCTTCAAGCAAGGTTTCTAACAGCTCATCACGCATTTGATAGCTTTCCAAACCACCTAAAACAAAGGGTTCGTCGTCTTCCATCACCGGTAGTGGCGGTTCAAAGATTACTTTTAAACGACGATTGAAAAAATACTGCACTGGTAAACGCCAGAAACGTTGCAACTCGACTAAGTCGAGCTCAAGCGGGAACGTCGCTCCCAACAGATAGTCGTCTAATGCCCGATTAAAATCACGACGGACATAGCCTTGCGATTGACTGCTTTGAGTCAATGCCGCTGGAATCCACTCTTTCGCGTAGCTAGCATGCATGCCTTGGAACGCACTTGGGCTAAACGGCACCATGGCGTGGGTATTCACCAACGCATTTAATAAGTTGTCGCCAGACTCATCAACGGGCAACGCTTCATCACCACTTAAACAATAGTTTTGGTGACAGTATTCCATCAGCTCAGAAACCAGAACCGAAGGCACTCGCTCGGTGTTGTCTTGGATTGAACGGCCAACATAACTGATGTAGAGCGTTTGCTGTGCAGACAACATGGCTTCGAGGAATAGGTAACGGTCATCATCTCGGCGCGAACGGTCGCCCGGTTTGGTTCTTCCTGTCATCAAGTCAAAGCCTTCTGGCCGCATAGAACGCGGGTACACGCCGTCATTCATCCCCAGTAGACATACGGTTCTAAACGGAATAGAGCGCATCGGCATCAGGGTACAAAAGTTCACTTGACCAGCAAGGAAGCGCTGGCTGACTCGTGTGCCAGATAATTTATTTTGAAGGTATTGGCTGATGATCGACGGCGATAACGCATCATCAAATGCGGCATCAGCTAACTGCTCTTTGAGTTGGCTGAGCGTATCGCGAATGGATTTGAGCGCCATTTCGCCTTCTAACTCAACTGAGAAGAAGTCATCCAGCAGTGAAACCAAAGTCTCTCGCCAACCATCGATAGTTTGAACATGAGAAAGTTTGCTTCGATAAGTGCTAATTTGTTGGATAAAGTGTGCCAACTTGCCCGCCAGCTCTGCGCCCATGCCTTGCACTTCGTTGTACGGAGACAAACTGCCTTGCTCGGTTTCAAACAAACCTGCGGATTCTGGCATCGCGTAGCCAAGCAACATGCGTTGAATACCAAATTGCCATGTGTTTTGACGGGTTTCCGGCAGTTCAAATTCGCGTCCGGTATTGGCGTCCAATCCCCAGCGAATTCCCGATTCCTCAACCCATTGTTTAGCTTGTAAGAAATCACCTTCGCTGAGTTCAAAACGCTTTAATATCGCCGGAGTTTCCAGAAGTTCGAGTAGTTCTGATGCCAAACAGCGCGTATTGGGTAAGTTCACCAACTGCATAAATGCGGCCAGAATTGGGCTCTCTTGATCGGCGGTTCGGTCAGAAATCGAATATGGAATAAAACGCTCACCCGGCGCGTTACCAAAGACCGCCTGAATCGCAGGGCTGTAAGCGTTGATGTCCGCGACCATCACGATAATATCGCGCGGTTTTAACGTTGGGTCAGCATCGAACATCGCCAACAGTTGATCATGCAGCACTTCCACTTCACGCATCGGGCTGTGACAAGCGTGTAGGCTCAGTGATTTATCACCCAAGCTAACCACTTGTTTGTGATGACTGTTTTCAATCTGTTGGTCATCTTGATGTTCTTCAAGATTGAGAATATCCGCTTGCAATTGATGGAGCAGACTGTCGCGCTCAACATCAACAAAGGCTTCAACTTCATGAGATTCCAGCTGAGACAACAGATACATATTGTCGCGCCCGAGTTTACCCATGGATGCCAACAGACTGTTTCCGACCACATCGGTGTGCAGCTCATCGATCACATTATCTTCCAGTGATCCTTTCAGTTGCTCAGTTTCACCTTGCACTTCCGAGTGATCGTCCTGCCACACAACGTGCTGACGATGTTTCGCCGCCAAACGAGCCAGATATTTGCGATCTCGAACTTCACCCCAGTAATAACGACACGGGTTGGTGAACATCAGATGCACGTCGATGTGTTCACCAATTGCTTTTAGCGCATCCATATAGCGAGGCGGCAACGAAGAAATGCCAAAAACAAACAAACGCTTGGGTAAATGGTCAAAATTGCCGTTAAAACTCTCTAACGTGTCGATAAAGTGCTCATAAAGGTTGGCACGGTGATATGGAGACTGTCCTAATGACACAGTGTGATCATACAACGCTTGCCATAAGATCGGCTGCCACGGATGCTCATCTTCCAGCTCTGGCACACTCTGCCCAGCTTCCCAACTTGCGATCCATTCCGGACGATACACCAAGTAACCATCGAAAATATCGGCAATTTTCTCAGCCAGCTGATACAGCTTAGAGTGGTCAATGTCATCTTTGAGGTACTGCGCTAACGGCGAAAACACCTCTTGGTTGAGAAGCCCCGGAAGCAAATGCATCAACTTCCACGTCATCGCTTCTTTGTTAAACGCACTGCGTTTTGGCACGTCTGGCAATACCTGCGTAAACATTTCCCAAATGAAAGTCGCAGGGAGCGGAAAATCAATGTTCGCGGCAACACCAAACTCTTTGGCCAATTCCATTTTTAGCCACTGGGACATGCCTGGACTTTGAACCAGAATTTGTTCTTTTTCGAACGGGTTTTCCAGCGGACTGATTCGAATCAGTTCGACAAGGAGTGATTTAAGAACGTCAACTTGGTTGGAGTGATAAACAGTAAACAAATTGGGAATACCGAGCGCCGATTGAAACTGTTAGCTAGCTTAGCACAGCCCCATTTAAACCCGCAGTGATCTCGCGTTCGGAAAAAACAAAAGGTTATATATCACTCAAATAGAGTATGAATCTTCTGAATTTTCACATGTCAATCAAGTCTGACATTTCCATACAAAATGTGACATTCGTCGCAACTATTCCATAATAAAAAACACTGTTTTATACTCCCTCTACCCATAATTTATAAACAAACAAAAAGTATGTTTCGCAAACTGTCTTCCAACAGCGCTTGGCTGATTGCTTTTTTTGCTTGCTTTGCAGTGTACCTGTCGATCGCTTGTTATCCTTTTGTGTTGTCTAACAATCAGAATGAACCGCTAACCTTGTTGCAAGGTTACTATTTGGTTTCGACTCAATATGGCTGGCTGGGCTTGATCGCTCTTCCATTTATGTTGTTGAGTTTATTGCTCTCTTTTCTACCGACTCGAGCATTCAAAGGTATCGTGATCGCTATCGCGATCTGTCTATTGATCATGTTTAAAGTCGATATCCTCGTTTTTCAGCAATACAAACTTCACATCAACGCCCTATTAATCCGTATGTTTTTCGAAGGTGGCGGTGATGTCTTCGATATTTCTTGGATGAGTTGGCTTATCTTCGTCAGTGAAGTTGCCGTTCTGGTGATCGGGCTTGCCTGTACCGTTTGGGTAAGTAATAAACTGGCACAAAGCCGAGCTAAGTTCGTTTTGATCAGCGTTTGGTTTGCTGTATTGCTTAGCACGCAGATGATTCATGCGTACAAAAACGCACTTTACGACGATGAAGTCAGTCAGTTTTCGAATAACTGGCCACTTTACTACCCGCTGACGGCTCGTAAATTTATTTACAAACACGACCTAGTGGATGAGAACATTGCATCGAAGAACCGCGTAGAGTTAACCAACATTGAACGTAGCTCACTCAACTATCCGCTTGCGCCGATTCAAGTGCAAAGCAAAGAGAAACAACCCAATGTCTTGTTTATCTTGGTTGATGCGTGGCGCTACAGTGATGCGACGCCGGAAGTCATGCCAAATGTCAGCAAGTTCGCCGAAAAAACAGTGAATTTCACACAACATATGAGCGGCGGCAACTCAACTCAAGCGGGTATTTTCAGCCTGTTTTACAGCTTGCCAGCGACCTACTGGGAAAGCTTTTACGCAAGTCAACGCTCTCCTGTTTTTATGGATACGCTGCAAGCAGAAGGCTACCGCATGGGCATTTTTGGCTCGGCACCGCTCACCAGCCCGCCACTTTCTCGCACGGTATTCAAAAAAGTGTCGGACTTGACCCTGAAACAAACTGGGGAAACAGCTGTCGAGCGCGATCAGCAGATAACAGACAAGTTCATCGAGTTCCAAAAGCAGGATAGCGACAAGCCGTACTTTGGTTTTCTGTTCTACGATGCCGCCCATGGCACAGTATTTCCCGAACCTGAATTTGCGAAATTCAAACCATACTGGGAACGCGTTGACCACATTTTGCTCAACAACGATTTTGACGCTTCGCTTTACCATAATCGATACAAGAACTCGTTGTACTACATCGATAGCTTGATTGGTGATGTGCTGAAAAACGTCGACTTAGACAATACCATTGTGGTGATTTCATCAGATCATGGTGAAGAGTTTAATGACCATAAGATGAACTATTGGGGCCACACGGGTAACTACAGTGACGTTCAAGTACATGTGCCTCTTTACGTGTACATGCCAAATCGTCAGCCAGAGCAAATTGATTACCGCACGACCCATTTTGACGTCGTGCCAACCATGATGAATACGCTGTTTGACGTTCAAGGCACAACGAGTTCATACAGCGTTGGTCATAACTTGTTTGATAGCTCAGCCTCTCGCGATTGGTATATTGCAGGCAGCTACTACAACTATGCATTGGTCGGCAAAGAACTGATGCTTGTGGTCAACCCTGGCGGGCACTCTCAGCAACTGAATCGCCAGTTAAAAGTCGAGAAAGAACAGAAAGTTCCTGTCGATATCATTCGTCATTCTCTGGATGAGATGTCGCGATTTTACAAAAAAGGCTAGCGTTCAACATCGACGCCGATTGAAATAAAAAAGCCTCTTGGTTGTAAGACCAAGAGGCTTTTTCCTATCTGCTATTTAAGCGTGATGAGCGTGCATCAAGCGTGGCTGAATCAACAAGTTGTTGATGTATTGTAAGGCCACATAAGAGACAACAAATGTTGCCACAATCAACTCAAGACTAGCTAAGCCTCGCACTTGTTGAACATAGTGCGCAGCCAATCCTTGCAACTCCATCCAATTCGCCATTTTAAACAGCGCCGTCGCACCGATCACCATCGGGAAAGTGAACGCCGCATAGCCTGGGCTAAATGGCAGTCTAAGCAATTTAAAGAATGCGAGGTAAATGATGGCTGTCATCAATACCGCGATACCAAATAGCATAGCGATGATCACTGGTGATGGTGTCGCAGTGACCGTTAAGTACCCTGCCAATGATAGACTTGCTGGTGCCGCCATAATTGCCATTGTTGGTTTCGCTGCATCCGGAATTTCATGGGTAAACATGAAACGGTAAATCATCATCGGCAACATGATCGCGTACGCCACCATACCAAACATCAATGCACCTTGTGCCACTGGTGCTAACATCGGGTTGCCAGAGAAAGACACATCCGCAACGATGATACCCACAGGCGGTACAAACCAACTAGGAACCATGTGGTGCAATTCAAAATCTTTGGCGCGATGGTAAACAAAGCTCACCAAGAATACGATGTGCAAAACCACCGCAATCAGCCAAAGCGCATCGCCAGCTAATGGGTAAAAATGGCCGAGAGAGTTCGATACCACCATAGTGCCCATCGCAAATGTCGGAACCACGCTGCCCACAACCGGATGAGCAAGATCTTGTCTCAATAGATGATTATGTAGCAAAAACTTGGTTGCCAATATAGCCAACAATATGCTCGCGATACCCGCACTAATCCACTGTCCGTAGCCATGTAATTCGGCGAAGTTCTCCCAACTCCAGCCCAAGCTTGCAATACCAAGAGCCAAACCCGCCATTGGAGTTGGTGCTCCCATTACTTTTGCTTTTGTTCTTTGAATCATGATGACCTCAACCAGACTCACTCTTGATGGGACGTATAATACGCTTGCACTTCGTTCCGATATATCTAATTATTTAAAACAAACGTTCAGAATTACTTAACGGTGGGGTATGGCAAGTCACATTTCTCTTAAACAACTGAAAGTGTTTACGACGATCACGCAGCACAAAACGCTCACAGCGGCTTCTGATAGTCTCTTTTTATCGAAAGCCGCAGTGAGCATGGCACTCTCAGAATTAGAAAAGCAGATCGGCCATCACTTATTTGATCGTGTTAATAACCGACTGATTTTGAACCAAGAAGGTCAAAAACTACTGCCACTGGCGGATGAATTACTCAACCGAGCCAAGGACATCGAGAGCATTTTCGATGGTGACCAAGCGCTATCGGGCCAACTTCGCATTGGTGCCAGCGACACCATTGGCAACCAAGTCGCGCCCTATTTGCTTAGCGAATTTCGTCAGCAAACGAACCATCGTTCTCAAAGTCTGTTCATTTCTAACTCCGCACAAATCTGCGACATGCTGACCGATTACGAGTTAGACATAGCCCTCATTGAAGGCAAAACACTTCACCCTGAATTGCAGTCTACCCAGTTTAGCGAAGATGAAATGTGCGTGATTTGCGCGCCCAATTCCCCAGCCGCGCACGAAGGGCCAGTAAACTTAACCGAGCTAGAAAACAGTGAATGGATATTGCGAGAGGCAGGATCTGGTTCACGCGAATTTTTTATGCGCGTTGTCGCGCCGCGCTTGGAACATTGGCATGAAGCTTTTCAGCTCAATACCACCGAAGCGTTGATCAACTCAGTATCGGCAGGGTTAGGCTTGGGCTGCTTGTCACGTTTGTCTGCAGAACCTGCTATTCGTGACGGCCGCGTAAAACTGCTCGACATGCCTTTAGATATGAAACGTCGCTTCTGGTTACTGGTTCATAAAGAGAAATATCAAAGCCCATTGCTCAAAACGTTTATCGAATTTTGCCAAGATTGGGAGCGACCAACAAACCTTCCTTTGACGGACAAACCCGCAAAGTGAAACCAAGATAGTTTAAATGCTAGTCAGTTAGTTGTACGTGTCTCTCATTCTGAGGCTTGTCGCTAGACTTGATTGGTCAAAAACTGTATAAAAAGCCAGTATCAATACACCAAATTAGGGGACCAACCATGGCTGTAATCGTCAAGTACGTGGTAGAACGCAATGGAGAAGAGAAAATGACTTTTACCTCTAAAGCGGAAGCTGACGCATACGACAAAATGCTGGATATGGCAGACGAGTTATTCTCACTGCTGGGTAAAAGTGAACTTCTAGAAGACGAAGGTAAGCAAGAAGATCTTGCAATGTACCTTGCGCAAAACAAAGAAGAAGTGCTTTACGCTCTGGGTGCAAAACGTAAACCTGCACCAAAAAAAGCAAAGAAGCTTGAAGCTGTTGAAGAAGATAGCGAGCAAGAAGACGCTGCATAAGCCTCTCATTTGTTTAGAAAAAACGTCGCATTATGCGGCGTTTTTTATGCGTTGCATTTATCGCCATATATCTCTGAGAATATATAGAACCGATTTAATATCCCAAATTGCTCTAAATTTCATGTTGCAGATTAGTGTGACTTAGATCTAATCTAAATGGGCACGGTGATGGGGTGCCACCAGAATCGAAAGATTCGAACCGCTTTAAAGCTAATGACTCCTACAGAAACGAAAACAGGTCAGCCCTGTTGGAAATGCTTTCTCTTATGTTGTGAAAGCAAGAGTTCTGTAGTGAGCAATTCAACTCTTCTCCAACCCCGCTCCTGTTTTCTCAAAAAATAAAAATACACTGGGAAAACATTATGCAATATTCACACGAAATCCAATCAATGTGCCCGATTCAACGCGGCGATCTTCATGCATCTGCACCGATCCCTGTTGAAGGCGCAATGATCAATCCAAAAGACGTTATCGCGATTTCTGGTCTTAGCCACGGCGTTGGTGCTTGTGCTCCTCAACAAGGTGCAGCAAAACTGACTCTTAACGTCAAAAACGGCATCATCGAAGAAGCTTTGATCGAAACGATCGGCTGTTCAGGCATGACTCAATCAGCCGCGATGGCCGCAGAAATCCTAACTGGCAAAACTATTCTGGAAGCACTGAATACCGACTTGGTATGTGATGCTATCAACGTCGCGATGCGCGAAATCTTCCTTCAATTTGTTTACGGTCGTACTCAATCTGCTTTCTCTGAAGGCGGCTTGGAAATTGGTGCGGCACTGGAAGACCTTGGTCAAACTCAACGTAGCCAAGTGGGTACTAGTTACTCAACTAAAGCAAAAGGCGTGCGTTACATGGAGTTGGCCGAAGGCTATGTAACAAAGCTCGCGCTAGACGAAAACAAAGAAGTGATTGGTTACCAATATCTCAACCTAGGCAAGATGATGAAAGCCATCAACGAAGGCGTATCTGCAGCAGAAGCCGCAGACAAAGCAACGGGGACTTACGGTCGTTTTGACGAAGCCGTAACGACCATCAACCCACGCCAACAATAATTGCCACCAAGAGGAAAGAGATTATGAACACTCCAATTACTGAATCTGTACGTCGCACATTAGACGAAATGCAACTTTCTTCTCTGGAAGAGGCTTACCAATACTGTATGGATCGTGGTATCGACCCTAAAGCACTAGTGATGGACACTCAACCTATCGCGTTTGAAAGCGCTGCCGATGCCTACATTCTAGGTACTGCTTTGGCGATTTTCCGCGGTGCAAAAACAGCAGAAGAAGCTGCAAACATCATCGGTGAAGGCCTTCAAGCCTGCACAAAACCAGGCAGCGTAGCAGAGCAACGCCGAGTGGGTATCGGTCACGGTGCATTGGCGGCTCGTCTATTGAATGAAGAAAGTGGCTGTTTCGCTTTCCTTGCCGGTCATGAGTCATTCGCAGCGGCAGAAGGCGCAATCAAAATCGCATTGAACGTGAACAAATCACGTAAAAATCCGTTGAAAGTTATCCTAAATGGTTTGGGTAAAGACGCCGCTTACCTAATCTCACGCATCAATGGTTTCACTTACGTACGCACTCAATACAACTACCAAACTGGTGAGTTAGTGGAAGTAGAACGTCGCCGTTTCTCCCAAGGTCCACGTGGTGAGATCCTTTGTTACGGTGCAGACGATGTGCGTGAAGGCGTGGCTATCATGCATAAAGAACAAGTGGATGTGAGCATCACTGGTAACTCAACCAACCCGACTCGCTTCCAACACCCAGTAGCAGGTATCTACAAAGCAGAGCGTAACCGTGAAGGCATGCCTTACTTCTCTGTGGCATCAGGTGGTGGTACTGGTCGTACTCTACACCCAGATAACGTGGCGGCGGGTCCTGCCTCTTACGGTATGACAGATACCATGGGTCGCATGCACGCTGATGCTCAGTTCGCGGGTAGCTCTTCTGTACCAGCGCACGTTGCAATGATGGGCTTCATCGGCATGGGTAACAACCCAATGGTAGGGGCAACGGTTGCACTTGCAGTAGAGGTCGGCGAGCTAAGCCTCTAAGTCGATTTATCGCTTTACTATCCAAAGCCAGTAAATCCAACAAACCCAGTGTAGGGGGAGTGACTTCGGTCCTCCCCTTATTTTTGCTATACCCCCTTCTCCAACTTCACTGTGTCTTTACCCCAAACCGGTCTGAGAAGGCTTTTGCGACACATTTCTCATCAGACAAACATATCTCTAAAAAGACAAAAAGTATCCATCTACAGACTTTATCTATTTCCCCTCTTTAAACTCCCTAATACTCTCTTTATGATGACTGACAACTTAATTATTTCTTGTCAGTGAACAGACGAGACACAAGACTCAACACATGGAGATCAACTATGGCTTTCTTCTCTCTAGCCTTTGGTACGGCAACTAAAAACCGCGACGGCAAAATCATCGAAGCGTTTTTCCCAAACCCAGTTCTTAACCCAAGCGAAGCGCTTGTTAACGCACTAGCAGCAGTAGCAGGTTACGAGCAAGGCAACCAAGCTATCGAGATCTCTGCAGCACAAAGCGCAGAACTGGCAGCAGCATTTGAAGCAAACGGCGATGCGGCAAACGCATCTTTCGCAGCAAAAGCAGCAGAATCAGCACAACCACTTGTACTGGTTATCCTTGCAACTGACGAACAACCACAAAGCGTTGCTGAAGGCTTCCTAAAGCTTCAACTTATCTCTAACCGCCTAGTTCAACCACACGGCACGGTACTAGACGGCATCTTCGGTCTACTGCACAACATCGCATGGACTAACGAAGGTCCAATCGATCTACCTGAACTAGCAGAGCGTCAAATTGAAGCTCGCCTAGCGGGTCGTGCACTAAGCGTAGATTGCGTAGACAAGTTCCCTAAAATGGTGGACTACGTGGTACCAACTGGCGTTCGTATCGCTGATACTTCTCGCGTACGTCTTGGCGCACACGTTGGCGAAGGCACAACAGTAATGCACGAAGGCTTCATCAACTTCAACGCGGGTACAACAGGCGTAAGCATGGTTGAAGGTCGTATCTCTGCTGGCGTAGTGGTTGGTAACGGCTCTGACATCGGCGGCGGCGCATCTATCATGGGTACGCTATCTGGCGGCGGTAAAGTTGTGGTTTCTATCGGTGAAAACTCTCTACTAGGCGCGAACGCAGGTCTTGGTTTCCCAATGGGTGACCGTTGTACTATCGAATCAGGTCTGTACGTAACTGCTGGTTCTAAAGTGCGCATGCTAGATTCTGAAGGTCAAGAAGTCGAAGTGGTGAAAGCCCGCGATCTTGCTGGTGTTTCTGACCTACTGTTCCGTCGTAACTCTGTAACAGGTCAAATCGAATGTCTTGCTAACAAGAGCGCGGTTGAACTGAACAGCGAACTGCATAAAAACAACTAATTCATTCGTGAATTAGCCCTACGAAAAATCCCCCAGCAGGAAACTGTTGGGGGATTTTTTTAGCTTAAAGCAAAATGCGTGAGTGCTGATTACTGATTTAAAAAGCTGACCGCTTTATCTGGGAAATCAGTAAACAAACCATCCACTTTTACTTGGTTATAGTACACATCCATCATGCCTTCAAAGCTGTCAGTGTACGCGGGAATGCGTCCTGGATCGGCGCGGAACGTGTATGGATGCACTTGCAAGCCAGCGTCTTTTGCAGCCTTCATCAACGGCTTGATGATGATATTGTCTTTAGTTGACTTATCATCCACCAGCATCGGCTTCCAAGGTCCAATTCCTTCCGCGTAACTCGCTACTTTCTTCATTCCGTCGGCTTCGAACATCCAGTCATAACTGTATGGTGTTGCCTTGTCGCCTTTGTACACCATAGTTTCGTTCCAGTCCGTGTAAGCCATAAGCTGAACGAGCTTTAAGTCCATGTCCATTGCAGGCATAAGTTCACTGTTGATGCGTTGAAGTTCATTCGCATCAAAACACTGAAGGTAGACTTTGTCGTCTTGAGAGCCGTAACCGTACTGCTTCAAGACTTTAAGTACTGCTTTAGAAATGTCCTTACCTTCATGACGATGGAACCAAGGCGCTTTAATTTCTGGGTAAATACCGATGTCATAACCCAGCGTTTTGTTTAAGCCTTGGATCAGCTCAATCTCTTCAGCAAACGTCGGCACGGTGAAATCAGATTTCCACATAGGGAATCGGGTTGGATAGCCCGCTACTTTGTTGCCTTTCTCATCGATGTTGAACCCTTCGGTAACTCGCAAGGATTTGATTTCCGCCAGAGTGAAATCAATCGCGTAATAACGACCATCTTTACGTGCACGATCAGGAAAACGCTCCGCAACATCCGTTACGCGATCGAGATAATGGTCATGCAACACGACCAACTGGTCGTCTTTCGTCATTACCACATCTTGCTCTATGTAGTCAGGTTTCATTGCGTAAGCAAGTGCTTTGGCTTCTAGCGTGTGCTCAGGCAAGTAGCCCGATGCGCCACGGTGCGCAATGACAAGCGGCTTCGCAATCGCACCAGCAGAGAGGCTAAGTGCTAAAAAAGTAAGACATACTGACTTTGTTTTCATTGTTATTTCCTTGATAAAGCGAAGAGGCAGTATTCCACTGCCTCTTTAAATAAATATTACGCTAGCGCTTCCTTCTCGCGCTCTTTTTGCTCGTGGTGCGCACGTTCACCTAAGAAGGCGTACATCAAACACACGATAGAAGTAATACAAGAACCCACTAAGATGATAAAGCCACCATCCCAGCCAAAGTGGTCTACGGTGTAGCCCAAAATCGCGTTTGCGGCAACTGCCCCACCCAGGTATCCAAACAAACCAGTAAGACCAGCGGCAGTACCTGCGGCTTTCTTCGGAGCGAGTTCAAGTGCGTACAAACCGATCAGCATAACCGGACCATAGATTAGGAAGCCAATTGCAATAAGCGCCATCATATCTACTGTTGGGTTGCCCGCAGGGTTAAACCAATAAACCATCACTGCAACTGTCACTAGCACCATAAATAAGATACCAGCAGGTGCACGACGACCTTTGAACAATTTGTCAGAGATCCAACCACACAATAGTGTTCCTGGAATGCCAGCCCATTCGTACAAGAAATAAGCCCATGACGATTTATCTACCGAGAAATCCTTCGCTTCTTTTAGGTAAACAGGTGCCCAGTCCAGTACTCCGTAACGAATTAGGTAAACAAATGCGTTTGCAATTGCAATCGACCAAAGAAGTTTGTTGTTGAAGACGTATTTGAAGAAGATTTCCTTCGCTGTCATTTCTTGTTCATGGGACTTGTCATAGTCATCTGGGTAATCGTCTTTGTATTCTTCAATAGGAGGCAGACCACAAGACTGAGGGGTATCGCGAACCGTCATCCAAACAAACACAGCAACCAACGTGGCGAAAAATGCAGGAACATAAAATGCAGTGCGCCAATCATCGTTAAATGCCCACAGGCCAAGAATAAATAGTGGACCAATCAAGCCACCACCCACGTTGTGCGCCACGTTCCAAACCGAAACGATCTCACCACGCTCTTTACGTGACCACCAGTGCACCATGGTTCGGCCACAAGCAGGCCACCCCATCCCTTGGAACCAACCGTTTAAGAAAAGCAAAATGAACATCGCAGTGACGCTACCAGTCGCCCATGGCATAAAGCCAAAGCAAAACATCACTAATGCAGACATCAATAGGCCGCCACTAAGGAAATAGCGAGGGTTGGAGCGGTCTGAAACGCTGCCCATTAGAAACTTAGAGAGACCATATGCAATGGAAACAGCTGCCAAGGCGACACCTAAGTCTCCGCGGCTAAAGCCTTGCTCGATAAGATAAGGCATCGCCAAACTGAAGTTTTTACGAACTAGATAGTAACCGGCGTAGCCAACAAAGATACCGATAAAGAGTTGCCAACGGAGGCGAGAGTAGGTGCTATCGATGCTGCCAGGGGACAGACGATCAATGTGCGCCTTAGGTTTGAATATTCCAAACATAGGAACCTCATTATTTTGTATGCGATGGTAAAAACACAAAAGGAGCGAACGAAACAAAATAAATATTCGTTCGAAAGTTCATGAATTGTATGGAGTTAGGATTTTATTTCTGTGACAAATGTTGCACATGGATTAAATATAAGTAAATACAGTAAATTATATGAGCATTAATTAGATCATCGTTCAACTTTACTCAAGATTCGTTAATATGAAACTGATGTTCAAACCTCTCACTTGAGCATTCCAATTCGAAACCTTTGAAACAAAGGCTCGAATTAGAACATAAACTAACCGTAAAAAGGGCGATTTACGCCTGCCCTACTCGCTCCGAACCAACTAATAACTAAAAAGCTGAAAAACGATCACGTTTAGCATCAAACGAAATAAAAAAAACAATTTTTATTTGAATACAAGCCGAAGCAATGATTCACAAACACAAGACATTAACAGCGTTTATTCTCTTATCAACTCATCCTATTGGTACCAATGGGATGACGATTTTTTCTAAAAGTCCAAACATGACAGCGTATTTTTTATATCACTGCTATCCCTTGATACATTTGACATTCCGCTACTCCTTTAGGGTTAATTGCTACACAAGTTCTGTGTAATAAATCTCCAAGCACGTAGCAGCTTCACAAAACTCCTCTTACCAGTTGTGCATTCTTTTTCACATCGGTAATTTGAGCGCTCTCAACACTGGCCTCGTGACAAATAAATTATTTTCGTTGTGTTCTTTTCCGGTTAAAAGATGCGCCATTTAACAAAAACGAAGACTTTGATTAACAAATTTATGCTCAAACGCTCATTTTTAACGCTCGTTTGTTTTCGCAAACGTTTATATATGCACAATAGTATCGTGCTAGACAGGCAAAAATGATCAAAGGACTTTTAACATGACAACGAACAAACACCCCTCTCTGCTTGGAGAATGTTTGGCCGAGTTTATCGGTACAGGACTACTTATTTTCTTCGGCGTAGGCTGTGTTGCAGCCTTAGTTCTAACAGGCGCATCATTTGGACAATGGGAAATCAGTATTGTATGGGGCTTCGGTGTCGCCATCGCTATTTACTGTACGGCTGGCGTCTCTGGTGCACACATCAACCCTGCCGTTACCATCGCACTTGCTATGTTCCATGGTTTTGATAAGGCGAAAGTGGTGCCATACATTATCGCTCAAATGCTTGGGGCATTCTGTTCTGCTGCATTGGTATACAGCTTATACAGCAACCTTTTCACCGACTACGAAATCGCTCATAACTTCGTTCGCAGCAGCCAAGATGCACTAGCAACTGCTGGTATCTTCTCAACCTATCCGCATGCCTCCCTCTCTTTCTTTGGTGCTTTTGCTGTGGAATTCGTTATCACTGCTGTGCTGATGTTTGCGATTCTGGCTCTGGGCGATGAAAATAACGGCGCAGCACGTGGCGCAATGAACCCTCTATTGATCGGTATTTTGATTGCCGTCATCGGTGGTTCACTTGGCCCACTAACAGGCTTTGCGATGAACCCAGCTCGTGACTTTGGACCGAAGCTGTTCGCTTACTTCGCAGGTTGGGATTACGCTCTGACAGGTGCTAAAGACATTCCTTACTTTATCGTGCCTTTACTTGCTCCGATTGCAGGTGCATGTTTTGGAGGTTGGTTGTATCCAAAAGCGATTGCCGCTTACCTTCCACAACAAGGTCACGGTTGTACGATTCCAAACCAATGTGAGACGGAAGAAGAAACAGAAGAAGCTAGAGCTTAAAACTGACGTAACTCGAACATTTACTAAAATATAAATAACGAAACAAAAGGATTCTTACCATGACTGAGCAAAAATACATTGTTGCCCTAGACCAAGGTACAACAAGCTCTCGCGCAGTGATTCTTGATCATGATGCGAACATCGTAAGCGTCGCGCAACGCGAATTTACTCAGATTTATCCAGAAGCTGGTTGGGTTGAACATGATCCAATGGAGATCTGGGCAACACAAAGCTCTACCTTAGTAGAAGCTCTAGCTAAGTCTGGCATCCGTAGCGACCAATTAGCGGCTATCGGTATTACTAACCAGCGTGAAACGACTATCGTCTGGAACAAAGAAACAGGTAAACCCGTTTACAATGCGATTGTATGGCAATGTCGCCGTACTGCTGATATCTGTGAAGATTTAAAAGCACGCGGTCTCGAAAACTATGTACGTGACAACACTGGTTTGGTGCTTGACCCTTACTTCTCCGGTACCAAAGTTAAATGGATTCTGGACAATGTTGAAGGCGCACGAGAAGACGCAGAAGCAGGTAAGCTGTTGTTTGGTACTGTCGATACTTGGTTAGTTTGGAAGATGACTCAAGGTCGCGTTCACGTAACCGACTACACTAACGCATCGCGTACCATGCTGTTTAACATCAACGATCTATGTTGGGATCAAAAAATGTTAGATGAGCTTGGCATCCCAGCATCTATGATGCCAGAAGTGAAGCGCTCATCGGAAATTTACGGTAAAACCAACATCGGTGGTAAAGGCGGTACTCGTATTCCTATTTCTGGAATCGCAGGTGACCAACAAGCGGCGCTTTACGGCCAAATGTGTGTTGAAGCGGGTCAAGCGAAAAACACTTACGGTACGGGTTGTTTCTTGCTAATGAATACTGGCCAAGAAAAAGTCACTTCGACACATGGCCTTCTAACTACTTTGGCTTGTGGTCCTGCAGGCGAACCAGCTTATGCACTTGAAGGCGCCGTATTCATGGGTGGAGCTTCTATCCAATGGCTACGCGATGAATTGAAAATCCTAAACGGTGCAGAAGACTCTGAATACTTCGCGACAAAAGTGGATACATCAAACGGCGTTTATGTCGTGCCTGCATTTACTGGTTTAGGCGCTCCATACTGGGATGCCTACGCACGTGGCACGATTGTCGGCCTTACTCGCGGTGTGAATTCAAACCATATCATCCGTGCAACATTGGAAGGCATCGCTTATCAAACTCGTGACGTACTGGATGCGATGCAAGCTGACTCAGGCATTAAGCTTGCGAACCTTCGCGTCGATGGTGGTGCAGTAGCGAACAACTTCCTAATGCAATTCCAATCCGATGTATTGAACACAGAAGTACACCGCCCTCAAGTAACTGAGGTTACCGCTCTTGGTGCAGCCTACCTTGCCGGCCTTGCAGTTGGTTACTGGGATAGCATTGATGAGTTGCAGAATAAAGCGGTACTTGATCGCACCTTTGAGCCACACGATGATGAAGAAAAACGCAATCGTCGTTACAAGGGCTGGAAACGTGCAGTGAAATGTGCACAAACCTGGTCTGAACTTCACGACGAAGAAGATTAATCTCATCTCCATAAGAAAAAAAGAGCGCCATTTGTGCGCTCTTTTTGCGCTTTATCCCCGATTCCTGAACTCGCTTACTTCTCACAACGAGCAAATTCGAGCACAATAGAGCTTCGAATTTGAAGCATTGGCCGTTACCAATGCACAAGGGAGTGGTAAGTGAAGCAAATACCTCGACACCAGCAGATTGTTGAGCTGGTGAAAAAACAAGGCTATGTCAGCACGGATGAGTTAGTAGAAAGATTCAATGTCAGCCCACAAACCATCCGACGCGATCTCAATGAACTCGCCGATGACAACAAAATTCGTCGTTATCACGGTGGAGCCACTATTCCTCTCAGTTCTGAAAACACATCTTACAACACGCGTAAAGCGCTCAACTTCAATGAAAAAGATGTCATTGCAGACGAGGTAGTCAAACACATTCCAGATGGTGCCACACTATTCATCGATATCGGCACCACACCAGAAGCAGTTGCGCGAGCGCTCAATAAAAACCATAAACAGTTGCGTGTTGTCACCAACAACATCAATGTTGCGACCATTCTTTTCCCTAACCCTGAAATCAAAGTCATCTTAGCGGGTGGAGAAGTCCGCAGCAGAGACGGCGGTATTGTTGGCGAGGCTACCCTCGATTTCGTTAAACAGTTCCGTCTCGACTTTGGTATTCTCGGCATTAGCGGTATCGACTTCGATGGCTCGCTATTAGACTTTGATTACCACGAAGTCCGGGTCAAACAAGCGATCATTGACAATAGCCGTAGTGTATTTCTTGCCGTAGACCACACCAAGTTCGGGCGCAATGCTATGGTGAAACTAGGCAATATTGCACAGCTCAACATGATCTTTACCAATAAGCAGCCACCAGAAGAAATCTTGTCAATTTTGAAGGAAGCTTCTATCCCACTTGAAGTGGTTGAAGCTAACGAATCAAACTCCGAAAACGAGTAACGTCAATCGTATAACTCCCCCTCAAATGACCTCTGTCTTAATTAGACAGAGGTTTTTTTGTGTCTAAATCACACAAAACGCTCACAAACGAAAATAATAGATGATCACAAACGAAACCTGAGCTAGGATTACATTATGTTCTAAAATGCTCGTTCGCTCACCAAGAGGTCAAATTTATGAGTATACAAAATAATGCTTCCACTACTAGCTCATCCACTACCTTAGACTTGATCGTAATCGGTGGCGGCATTAACGGAGCTGGTATTGCAGCAGACGCAGCTGGCCGAGGTTTGAGTGTTGGCTTATATGAAGCACATGACTTCGCATCTGCGACTTCTTCAGCAAGTTCTAAACTGATACACGGCGGTTTACGCTACCTTGAACACTACGAGTTTCGTTTAGTTTCGGAAGCGCTCGCAGAGCGTGAGGTTATTCTTCGTAAAGCACCACACGTCGCATTACCAATGCGTTTCCGTTTACCGCATCGCCCATTCCTACGCCCAGCTTGGATGATTCGTTGTGGCCTTTTCCTTTACGATAACTTGGGTAAACGTACGACGCTGCAAGGCAGTAAAACCGTCAACCTTGCGAAATCTGGCTTGCTAAAACCAGAGATGAAAACGGGTTTCGAATACTCTGACTGTTGGGTTGATGATGCACGTTTAGTATTACTGAACGTTCTTGCGGCTCGCGAAAACCATGCTGAAGTGCGTAACTACTGCCGCGTGGAAAAAGCACACCGTGAAGGTGGTATCTGGCATGTTACTATTCACGATGTGATGACAGACCAACGTTTCGAACGTAAAGCGAAAGCGTTAGTCAATGCTGCGGGGCCTTGGGTAAAACAGTTCTTTGATGATGGATTAGAGCAAGCCTCTCCTCGTAACATTCGCTTAATCAAAGGCTCGCACATCGTTGTTCCTCGTATCCACAACGAACCGCAAGCCTACATTCTTCAAAACAAAGACAATCGCATCGTATTTATGATTCCTTACTTAGATAAGTTCTCAATCATTGGTACAACAGATGTGGAATACAAAGGTGACCCACGTGAAGTGTCGATCTCAGATGACGAAGTCGATTACCTCATTGATATCGTAAACCAACACTTTGTCCACCAGTTGACTCGCGAAGATGTAGTTTGGACATACAGCGGTGTTCGTCCTTTATGTGACGATGAATCTGACTCTCCGCAAGCAATCACACGAGACTACACGCTAGAGCTCGATGCGGAATACGACCATGCACCTCTGCTTTCTGTTTTTGGTGGTAAGTTAACGACCTACCGTAAGTTAGGTGAAGCAGCAATGAAGAAACTTGCTCCGTTCCTACCTGAAATGGGTAAAGACTGGACGGCCAACCAAACCCTTCCTGGTGGTAACTTCAGCTGTAGTCGTGAACAATTAGCGAAACAAATTCATGCTAAATACACTTGGGCGCCAGAAGCATTGATTCTTCGTTATGTCACTCAGTTTGGTACCCAAACGTGGAACTTAATGGAAGGTACAACAAGTGAAGCTGACTTAGGACAAACGTTCTCGACACAAGCCGGTGGTGTTTACCAACGTGAGATCGATTACTTAATGAACCATGAAATGGCAATGACCGATGAAGACATTTTATGGCGCCGTACTAAGCTTGGTCTTTACATGAACGAGGAAGAAAAACAGGCCTTAACGGACTATTTAAAGAAAAAGCTACAACAGAAAGTGGTTAATCTTTCTCAAGTTGGCTAACAGCTCCCCTCCCTCCCCCCACAATAAAGCCTGCTTAGTTGCAGGCTTTTTGTTTTGTTGTTTAAGCACAACACCTTGGTGCGCTCCACTCGATTGCAAATAAGAACAACTATTCATAGACATTTGGCATTAAATACAATCATACTCATTTGAAAAATAATGCATCAATGACTTCAGAGTACCGTACTCAGAGCATTGCCTCTGTATGGCAATGCAATTCTCGCGAAAGAAGTATCTTGAGGTTATTTTGGTATCGGCTCAAACAAGGAAAAGAAAATGGGTTTTATGATTGAACATTGGGACTTCTCAACCCCAGAAGCAACTCAACAATCCACCACGGCAGAGCAAATTCAAGCTAAGCATTGGTACCATTGCGAACGGCTGCATCCTGATATTCGTGGTTGGCTGGAGCAAAACCAAGTACCTCGAGCTACGGTTGATCATCTATTAGCCGACGAAAGTCGACCATCTTTCCATCCTTTGGATGACGAGAACTTCATGTTGATTTTACGAGGCGTCAATATGAACGGCAATGCATCACCAGAAGATATGCTTAGTATTCGAATTCTCTACTTTCAAGGCGCACTCATTTCAACTCGTAAAATTCCATCACGCGCGATCATGGAGATTCGCCAAGCATTAGCGGAACACAAAGGCCCAAAAAGTCTTGCCAGTTTACTTCATCAGATCATTGAAGGATTAAACAGTAAAATAGACATTTACCTTGATACGATTGAAGAAACACTAAACCAGTTCGACGTGAATGATGAGTCGACGTACAAACATATGGCGACTCAAAAAGCACTGATTTCTATCAAGCGTTTTATTCGCCCTCAGCAGTACGCTATCCGTGATCTTGTGGAGTCAGAATCAGAATTGATTGCTTTGAGACCTCATCAATATCGCTTCGCACACAATAATATTACGCGCATAAATGAAACACTTGAGTTTTATCTTGGAGAAGTGGCGCTTTTCCAAGAAGAGATCAAACATCATCGTGATGAGAAAACCAATAAAAACAGTTACCTGTTTACTTTGGTAGCAACGATTTTTCTACCAACCAGCTTCTTAACAGGTTTACTCGGTATCAATGTTGGTGGAATGCCAGGCGTGGAATCCACCATGGCATTCACCTGGTTCTGCATCGCCTTAATTGTCATTTTTGGTCTAGAGTGGTGGCTATTTAAACGCTTGGGGCTCACGAATAAAGCGGACGACGAAGACGAATAAACACTAAACCTATAAAGAACAAAAACCAAAAGAGGAGCACGCGGCTCCTCTTTTCTCTACTCACATTAGAATCTTATCCGGGGTGACCATCCACACGAGGGGTCACAAGCATCACACCAAAGCGCCACACAAATAGCCCAAACGCAACAATCCATAATCCGCCGCTGATATCAATCCACAGTATCATGTTCGCTGGATCAAAGATCACGGCGAAACTGCGAACCAAAGCTGCCGCGGTAATTGCTGCAAACGCAAGGCTCATGTTTGGCCCTTTGTAGATCATGCGACCAGTATGTCCCATCGTCACCCGTGTAATCATCGCTAAAATCAAACCGCCTAACGCACCTATCGCAAACAGGTGAATGAGGTTATGGCTGGCAAATGCATCTCCCCAGACGCCTCGCAAAATTAAGCTTAGTGGTAAACACAAATACGCAGCATGCAGCGACCACACTAAAGGCTCGCTCAGGGTTAACCAAGGTTTCCAGCGAACAAAACGCACCAACTGAGCAACACCTGCAAATAGCATCAAAGGACTACCTAGTTCTGCAAACGTCACAGGGAAAAAGCTCAGCACAAATAGCATTACCAATGGCAAGTTCGCGAACCACTCTAACCAAGCCAATGGTTGCGCTTTTTCGAAATTAAATCGACGCGCAGTAAAAAATGGAATCACACGTCCGCCCATCACTGACAACAGCAAGGTAAACCACCACAGCATTGCTTGCCACACCGCTGAAGAGCTAAAGGGCGGCATACCTTTTATCGTTGCGTAGCTTGCAAAGTTCGCAAAGATGGCTAAAAGAAACAGTGGAACGAAAAACAAATTACGCCAACCTTTGGCTCGATACACACGAATGCCCACCTCATAGGCGACAAACAGTAAAAATACCGCTTCGATACTGCTGGTTAACCATAACGGTGCTGGTGTCCAAAGCAATATGCGGGGCACTAACCACAAGCCAAATAAAGCCAGAAGCATGTAATGCTTGGTACCATTAATGCCAGTCCAGTTTTGTACCGCGGTCAGTACAAAGCCAACTACAATGGCCATCGAAAAACCGAACAACATTTCATGTACGTGCCACCACAATGCAGGCACGGCTAATGCGTTTGGCTGTCCGCCTTGGAACATCCACACCCACAACGCAATCGCAACAATGGCGTAAATCGACCCAAACAGAAAAAACGGCCGAAAGCCTAATCGCAGCCATGCGGGGATTTTTTCTTCTACTTTTTTATCGGTGATATTCAGCATTATCTTGCCCTCAAGCGTCTCTCGATGCTGGTTAACTCAACTACATATTGATGCTACCATAAACATGTATAAAAAATACATGTTTATAATTAAGATTATACTTAAGAGGTAAAGTTGTGCTTCAGATGCGGGTTAGGTATAAACATGAGAGGCACAACTATCAGTTAAGGGATGCAACGACAATGTACATATTTGGCTATGGCAGTTTGATTAATTCTGCGTCGCGTAAGTTAACCGGACAAACGGGAGAAGCCATTCCCGTCATAGCACATGGGTTGGTTCGCTACTGGGGGAAGATTGACGACAGCTACAGCCTCTCTCCATTAGTGGTGAACCAAGGCGATGGACAGGTTAATGGCGTTTTACTCGAAGTAAATGAAGAAGCGCTCGCAGAATTCGACCGCCGTGAGCGAGGTTATCATCGTATTCAACTTCAGCCAGATCAAATCGAAACAGATGCGAGTTTTAACCAAGAACATGACATTTGGGTTTACGTAAAAGACGAGCCACTACCACCATGCGAAAAGAGCCCAATCATGCAAAGTTATGTTGATACCGTACTGGCAGGTTGCTTGGAAGTTTCCCACGCGTTTGCAGAGCATTTTGTGCGTCACACCATTGGCTGGCAACACGCGAAAGAAAATGACCGCCACCAACCCAAATATGGCAACCTTGCAGGCGTACAAGATCACCATTATGAGTTGATTGATAATCTAATAAAAAAAGGAGCCTAACGGCTCCTTTTTAGTATCTATGTTTTGCTTACGCGAGCTTAAAACTTGTAATCAACACCAACGTACAGGCTGTCAAAATCAAAATCTTCGCTGCCACCGTTTTCGGCATCAATACTTACCGAAGAAGCACGGTAGCCACCAGATACAACCAAACCTGAAGCGAACTCATAACCAGCCTCAACACCGTAGTTAAAGCCTACATCACGACCATCATCGGTAACAGTGCTAGATGATTTCACTTCATAAGAAACACTCATTACACCAAGGCCAGCAATCGCACCAACATAGAAGCCTGTACCTGCAAATTGGTATTTAGGCTTCGCATTGAAATTGAACGCAGAAGCATCAACACTAAATTTAACCGGCCACCCCATGTAAGAAAATGTTTCTTCAAAGTCGCCAAAGTATATGTACTCACCTTCAAAAGCTAGTTTGAAGTTTTCTGAATATTGAAGCTCTTTACCTACAGCAAGGCTAAGACCTGTCGCAGAAAGATCTTTTGACAAGCTTTTAACTTTAAGATCTGAATTTACCAAATCAGCACCAACATACCAGTTACCTTTTGCTTGAACTGATGCTGAAGCAACCACTGCACCTAAAGCCAATAATGGCAATACTTTTTTCATTATAATTTCCTAATTTTTCATACTGTTAGACAGCTTTTAAAAGCGCGGAGATTATAAATAGAGTTGAATACTTTCCTATTGATTTGTTTATAAAATGAGACACAAAACATAAACATGAACAATAAAACGTTTGCTTGATTAAACTCTAAACAGCTCGAGTCCTATTAAGTACTAGAGTTACCACAAGTAGCAAGTTTCCAAACCAGTCGCGTTTTTCAGTATTTTTACAGCAATATAATCCTTACGTTTACGGCTTTATTTATTACTCAATAGAGTCTATTTCATGAAAACAATTTGGCTTGATATGATGATTTAAAGTGTTTAGGACTGTCTTACTAAAGGTTTGTGCATATCTAAGTAGCTGTTTAAAATAGTCAGATTATTGAGCTCACACTTGGGCAGTGCCAACGGGAAATTTACATGGCAAAGCTAAAAGATATCGCCATTGAAGCAGGCGTCTCACTTGCAACCGTATCGCGGGTTTTGAACAACGACCCAACGTTGAGCGTTAAAGAAGAAACCAAATACCGCATTTTGGAAATTGCAGAAAAACTGGAGTACCGCACCAGTAGCTCGAAGAAAGGCATCAAAGAAGCTAAGCAAAAACATCACTTTTTAGCCTTATATAACTACAAACAAGAAACAGAGGTGAATGACCCTTACTACTTATCAATTCGTCATGGGATTGAAACGCAATGCGACAAATTAGGTATTACGCTAACCAATTGCTATAACAGTGAAATTGATGTTGAAACGAAAAAGATAACAGGTGTCCTTTTAGTCGGAAATGTCGACCAAAAGGTAGTAGATAAATTACCTAAACGTCTAGCCGATAGCATTTGCTACATAAACTTTTCAGATCCAACCTGCCCTTATGATTGCGTTGATGTCGACCTTATTCGAATCAGTAGGCAAGTAGTTGATTTCTTTGTACAACGAGGCCACCGCCGCATCGGTTATATTGGCGGTCAAGACAAGCACGACGCAGCTGACACTCGTGAAAATGTGTTTTTGGACTATGGCTATCTAAAAGGCGTGGTCGCAGAACATGATATACACTATTGTGCCTGCTCTAGTTTGTCCGGTTATAACTTAGCGAAAGAGATGCTAGCCAAAGGTGACTTCCCGAAAGCAGTATTCATTGATTCAGACTCCATCGCGATTGGCATAGTACGTGCAATCCATGAATTTGGCTTAAAGATACCAGAGGATATTACGCTGATTAGTATGAATGATATTCCTACTGCTCGCTTTACCTTTCCGCCGTTGTCTACAATTCGTATTCACTCTGAGTTGATGGGAACTCAGGGAGTGAACTTACTAGTGGAAAAATACCGAGATGGACGCTTACTCCCTCTTCATGTATACGTTCAAACAGAGCTTAAACTACGTGGTACAACTCAATGATACCTTTTCCATTAATCTCTTTTATGAATTAAATCTGGAACATCCCCCCCTAACCCAAGATATTCATTTTGCACAATCAGTACTGTTTCGGCGTAACGCCGATAACTCAGCGGGTAGTAAGAAGTTCAACAACAAATCACTCTAAGCACCATGAGTGCCCCAAATGTTTATCATTTAGAGGTGATGGTCGAAGAAACCAACTCGCGTAGCCAAATGCCTTTGTCTTCATTGTTTCGGCTGGAATGCCACAGCATGGCAATATCAAAATCCGCAACGGCGATCGGCGGCTTAACAGTAATGAGATCGTCCGAAAAGCCCTCCGCCAACGCCATTTTTTCTGGCACGATGGCAATGAGATCGCGCTTTTTCAATAGATGCCGAATAGTGAGAAAGTTGCGCGACGCCACGGTGACTTTGCGGCTCAAGCCATGTTCTGCGAGCTTTTGGTCTACTTGTGTCTTTAAGCTCCCATCGGGACTTACCAGAGCTTGCTCGATGTTCGCGAACGCTTCCAGAGACAGCTGTGTTTCCCCTTTCAACACCTGTTTATCACACATGCACACGTGTTTTTCGGTGTACAAGTACAAGCTCTCAAAGTTGTCATCCAACACCGGCATGCTGCCAATAATGACATCGAGCTTTTCGTGCTCAGTTAATGCCACGTAGTTGCTACGATTGACGTTAATAAAACTGATCTGCGCCTCTGGGGCGCGCTGGCGTATTTCGTCATAAAGCCGAGGAGCAAAGATAAACTCGGCATAATCCGTTAACCCGATGCGACATACACCCGCGTAATTTTCAGGTTGGAAGGCAGACTTAGTGAGCAAGTCTTTGGCGATAGAATCCAACAAGTGATGCACAGTTGGCGCGATGTGGTGAGCGTGCTCGGTGGGCTCCATCTTGTGCCCTTTTCGCTCAAAAAGCGGGTCGTCAAACAACAACCTTAAACGAGACAAACTATGACTCATCGCCGACTGGCTAACGTAACTTTTCTCTGCCGCGACGCTAACGCTTCGATAGCGATACAAGTAGGAAAACGTCACCAATAAGTTCAAGTCAATGTTGCGCCACTGAACGTCCTCTTTCACTCCAACATCCTCATCCCATTTCATTCATAGATGAAATTAAAATCATCAATTTGAGTCATTTTAGAGCATTCGATAAATTAGCAACAATGCTTTTTAGATAAACAGGCTCGACATGTTCACCATATTCAAAACTTTTTTCTGGCTGGGTTGGTTCAGCTTCGGCGGCCCGGCGGCTCATATTGGTTATTTTCGCCAAACCTTTGTTGAGAAACTGAAATGGCTTGATGACAGCGAGTACGCGCAAATTGTCGCGCTCAGTCAGTTTTTGCCGGGACCGGGCTCAAGCCAAGTTGGCTTTGCTTTAGGCTATAAACGTGGCGGTTTAGGTGGCGCATGCGCAGCATTTGTCGGATTCACGCTTCCTTCAGTGGTCATCATGTTGGCGCTGGCGATGGTGAGCAGCCAAATCACCGACACCGCAGTGTTCCAAAACATCGTTCACGGCCTAAAACTGCTCGCAGTCGTCGTCGTGGCGGATGCGACTTGGGGCATGTACAAAAACTTCTGCCAAAGTAAACTGACCGCGGGTTTGTGCGTCGCGACTGCGATTGCGTTGCTGGTGGCACCAAGCATCATGACGCAAATGTTCGTGTTGATCGCAGCAGGTTTTGTCGGAATGCGATATCTGAAGAAAGACTCCGCGCCATCAGCCGAGTCGTTTAAACCGTCTATCGCGCCATTAGCTCTATTTGCGATGCTTTTACTCGGCTTACCGTTAGTGGCTCATACGTTACCTTTGCTTGGGCTGTTTAGTGATTTTTTCCAAGCTGGTAGCTTAGTGTTTGGTGGCGGTCATGTGGTTCTGCCGCTTCTGCAAAACATTGTTGGCGACCAGCTCAGCCAAGATGCATTTTTAACAGGCTACGCCGCTGCACAAGCTGTACCGGGGCCAATGTTCACCTTTGCTACTTTTATCGGTTATGAGCTTTCGGATACGCCAATTTTAGGCGCTCTGATCGCAACGCTTGGCGTATTCCTCCCTGGGTTTCTTTTACTACTTGGCGTTCTTAAGAACTGGCAAGCACTGGCAGGCAAACCGCTGGTCTCCGGCGCCATCAACGGTGTAAATGCCTCGGTAGTAGGGTTACTACTCGCGGCACTTTACCAGCCAGTATTTAGCAGCGCAGTTGTTGCTCCCATCGACATGGCGTTAGTGATTGCGGGTTTCTATCTACACAAAAAGCTCAACCTTTCGGTACTATGGATGATCGTGTTTTTTGTGGCAGCAGGCCTTGTCACGGGCATGATGTAGCCTGCTGATACGCCAACTATTGAATCTAGATAAACCACGGGCACTCAAATACGAGTGCCCTTGCTTAGATTAGATAGTGAAAACGGAACAGACCCCGATAAAAAGAGCATCACAAATTATGACTTAACTTCTCTCGGTTAAGCCATTGTTCATTCTTACCAACTTAACTGCATCATGACGAGAATGGACATCGAGTTTTTTGTACAACTTGTATATATGGCTTTTCACTGTACTTTCAGATAAAAAAAGTCTTGAAGCAATTTGTTGATTTGAAATGCCGTACACAAGTAGCTCTAGAATCTGTTTTTCTCTGCATGTTAACTCATCATGCTGCTGTTCTTCGGACAAATTTGCATGCCGATAATTGAGGACTAACTTCTCTAGGTACATTCTTGGTAGCCACAACCCACCTTTCAGTACGTATTCCGCGCCATCACATATATGTGTCACTGATGCACTTCGGAGCAAAATTCCTTTTAACAACTTCCAATGCAGTAAGTCCGTTTGTACTTTTTCACAAGGGACGTTGTGAAGCATAAAGGACCACCCAAATAGATCAAAATCTGGTAACTTTCCTTGTACTTCAAGCTGACGCATAAAATCGTAATCAATAAACATCAAATCGATACTGAGTGAGTGACTTCTGAACACCACTTCATCTGGTTGCATTATCTTTACATCGACATCATGAATGGAAGACAGCTGTTTTTTTATTAAGTTACTTTGTAAATTACTCTCAGCTAGCAGTATCAAGTGCTTCTTTTCCATAGTCCCACCACATTAACTTACCTGTTTCACCAACCCCCGTTAGAAAATTAATTGGAGGCAGCAAAGAGAATTTATCTTCATTTTAAGTAGAAAATATAGCACTTCAGAATGATATCGCATTGCTTTTCAGCACCGAAAAAGACTTAAAAAGTATGAACCTGTTGTGTTTTTATCCATACTTTTCAACCTGTGTTAGCATAAGGATATGATTTATAATATTAAATAATAAAGATAATAATTGGATAAAATGCCATTTATAAAAAATGGATGACTGCTCCGCTCAGTGCAATAGAACAAATTACTTCTTTATATTGGCTTCATTTCATACTTGATGAGTACTTAAAGTAAATACAAAAAATAACATTATGATTATGTTATTTTTTTCTTTAATACTTTAAATAGACGTACCTAAATACTCCCTTCCAGCCTGAATCATTCTCAATAATGAGAACAGCTTTCACTGATCCTTTCTTATAATTTCATCGCTTCCCACAACATTTGAAGGAAGCAGCAAGAAGTTAAGTGCAGTCATTTTTAATCAGGAATAACAGGAAATGGAGTAATCGTTATGACTCTAAACAAAACAGGGCTTGCTTTAGCAATGTCAGCAATTTTATTTAGTGGCTCTCTAATCGCGAATGAGATCGATGATGGAGACGACAACATGCAATGGACTGACAGCGCTAATACCGATATCGGTTTATCTGGCAGCTTCAATGATAACAGTGACAATAGCGCATCTCTCGGTGTTGGTGATAGCTTCAACGACAACAGCGATAATAGTGCGTCACTAGGTATTGGTCATAGCTTCAACGACAACAGCGACACTGACAACAGTGCAACTCTTGGTGTTGATGACAGCTTTAATAACAACAGCGACAACTCAAACTCGAGCACTAACACAGCTCAAAGCCACAACGACAATAGTACGTCTAACGCTAACGACAACAGTACCAGTGCTGATCTTGATGTGAGCCTAAATAGTGATAGTAGTGATTCAAGTACTAACACAAATAGAAGCCACAACGACAACAGCGACTCTAGTACTACTGTAAGACGTAGCAACAACGACAACAGTGACTCTAGTATCAACAGTAGCTTTAACGATAACAGCGATAATCGTAATCAAAGCGACAACCGTAACCAGAGTGATAACCGTAGCTACGCTGATTCAAGCACAACAAACTCGAACAGCTTTAACGACAATAGTAACTATCAAAGTGACTCGAGCTCAACAAATGTTGATAGCTTCAATCAAGTCCATATGGATACAGATATGGTTGTTGCGAGCTCAAGCCTAATGGGTGGTGTTACAGGTGCATCAGTTATTTATGCAACTAACGCGGATGATACTCGAGTTCGAGTTGAAAACATGAACACCCTTGGTGGTCTTGGTGGTGCGGCTGGTATTACTACCGTTGGTCAGAATGCTGGTTCAAATTCACTTGTACAACAATCTGTTACAACTAATGCAAGTGTGTTTACTGGGGGTGAGTAACCGACTAGTAGGAGAAAGCGATGCGTTTGGCAATCTGTACTTTGAGTATGATAGTTGCCTGCACTGCACTCGCTGATGACATTGCATTATCTGGCGGAGAAGTTAGCTTGGATATCATGAATGAATCAAGAGGTGGACAAAATGTTGAACTCGACTTGGTTTATGCAGAATCAGATATCAATGGTATTTCGTCAGATAATGTCGCGTCAAACACCGTGAGTGGTAACAATATACTATCAAGTGGAGCGTTCGCAGACAGTTCGGGTATATCCAACGTAATTCAGAACAGCGGAAACAACGTTTTAATCCAGAACTCTACCGTCGTTAACCTGACACTCAAGTAAACAATATGAAAGTATTAAATAACGTAATTTGGCTGATGCTCGTTTATTCAGCATCAGCCATTTCATTAGAACTGCTACCTTACCGAGCACATTACTCTGTTCCTGTTAAAAGCTACAAAGAAATAGTGTTCGGTGATGTTTTTCGCCAACAGTATGACTTCAGCTGTGGCTCTGCCGCCCTGGCTTCTCTTCTCACTTTTCATTATGCAACAGAGTCATCTGAACAAGATATCTTCAAAAGCATGTTTGAAAAAGGTGATAAAGAAAAAATCAAAGAGAAAGGTTTTTCTTTGTTGGATATGAAGTTTTACTTGGATTCCATAGGGTTACGTTCTGACGGCTTTCAAGTAGGATTGGAGAAAATTAAAGAAGTCGGCGTCCCTGGGATTACTCTCGTTAATTTCGATGGGTATATGCATTTTGTTGTCATCAGAGGTATAAACAATCACTCAGTTATTCTAGGAGACCCTTCTAGAGGAACCATGATAATGAAACTGGATGAGTTTGAAAAATATTACCAAGGAATTGTGTTACTGGTCCGTAACGAAGCGGAAATGGGACGGTCTAGCTTTATAACCAATGATAATTTCACCGTATATCAAAGATCACCATTAAAAACAGGAGTGTCTAGAGATTCCTTAGGGGTATTTAGCATTACTCTCCCAGTTTCCGGTGAAAATTAATATAACATTGTTTTAAATAACTTTAAGAACTTAACAACCTGAAAGGCCTACATTATGAACTACAATAAATTTTTGTTAGTGCTTTGTATGCTAATACCTCATTTTAATGTGAATGCTAAAGATGTTGGCCTGCAAGAACTTACTCCTCTTTCAAATTTATCTTTAGAAGAATATCGAGGTGGTTTCCAAATTACGGACGAGTATATTATTAATATTGGATTAAGCATTACTACGACTATAAATGGCGATGATATTTTGAACACAAATATTGCCAACTTAGTAATTGAAAATGGTAATTTAAAAAACATTAGCGCAAATAGTGAAAATCAAAGTGGAGATGTTTTCAACCAGGGTATTGTTAACATCATACAATTTGGTGAAGGCAATATTATTGGAGATGATTCTATAGATTCACCCAAAATGCCTTCGTCTCAAAATCCTAATATAATAAGTTCAGACTTTATAAATTCAAGTATTATCAATATTATTCAAAACACGAAAGATAACAGTATTATTGGACTTAGCACGCTCGTAGACATTGATGCTCAAGTAAATGGGGTAATACGGGAAATCAAAGCAAACCAACAATTAGAAGACGCCTTATTGAACCACCTTCAATGAGCATTTCCATTTTTATCTGAAAAATTGTCACGTTAAGCTTCTTTGATATTAGAAACGACTGATATCTATGATTACATACCAAAAGAAAGTTCGATATATCAATCGGCCACCATCATTTTAAGAATATATACCTACTTTATCCAATATAATCCAATCAATTTATAATGCGAACACTAGGCGCTAACGATAAATTAGGCCCAAGACTCAAGGGCCTAATATCCATTTTACAAATTAAAAGGTACTCGTACTGTTAATTGAAAGTCGGGAGTATCTTCTGTAAGACCAGCTTGAGCACTAACATTGATAGATGAGCGTTCACTAAAGGCATAGTTTATACCAAAAGTTAATGCATCTAATTGAAGCAACTTAGCATCATCTGCCGATCTGCCATTTACTTTGCTTTTTAAAATAGTTTTATGGCTAAGTCCTAAAGAGAATGAAAGATCAGGATTCACCGCAAACCCCATTCCTCCTGAAAGAGAAATAGTGTCTCCAAGTTCAACATCAGCTTTTGTGTCGCCAACTGTAACAGTATCCTCTAAGTTATAAATATAACTTAGACTAGCGAACAAGACCGCAGGATCAACAGGGTGAATAAGAGATAAATTAGGCTCAAAACTCCAAAAACCCGAACCTGTAGGGACATCACTAAATGAGTTGCTTCCATCTTCAATAGAAACATCATAAGGCGATCGTCCTGTATCCGACTTTACTCTAAGGCCACCTACCCAGTATGGCGCAGACTCAAAGTTAAACTGGTGCCTCAATGCGAACTCTACATCACCAAGCCCTCCGCCATCCACCGTTGTGTTTACTACTTCACTGTTTGAACCATCTTGTATGGGGCGCGTAGAAACTTGGTCATTACGATACACATACGGCACTCTAACTTCTAACTCTGTGGCGTTTGTTAAACCGTACCGAGCAGTTAATCCAACGGTTACTGTAGTCCTATCCGAATCACTCACTTCAATTCGCCCAACAATCAGAGTTGGTAAGACTGTATACCCAACAACAGATACTTTGTTTGAAGAGTTTTGTGTATAGCTTAAAGACGAATCAAATGACCATTTACCTTTAGGTGTGAGAACGCCTGGGCGCTCAATAACATCACCAACCGTTTGGGCGCGCTGAGGAATATCATCTCCTTCAGCACCATATGCATTCCCCGCAATGAATAAACTACAAAGATAGGTACCCAGTAAAGTCTTCCGTAACATCACATCTTTCCTTTTGCTGATGATCGTACCCAAGTAATCTCAGGCAATAGCTTGAGGTGAAGCTCCTAACTTTCCAAAGTAAGATTAGTATAGCTACTTCAAAACCACGACATACCTTTAAGTTTGGCGCTTTGAAGAAATTAGGAGACATTTATACTTATCTTCAACACTAAGCCACTAGTTAATAAATAATTAGGATAGATTCTATGTTTTCGCAATATTATTAATAAAATAAATTGCTTACCTGTGCTCTTAGTATGAAGTCGATATGACATAACAGCTGAAAGCCTGTTCTCTTTTGCGTAGCATCAATCACATTGCTTTTTTAGATCGAGTCGCTCCGACTTCAACCATAACTAACGCTATCTTCCCCACATATTTCATCAAAATGCATTCCCGTGTCGCGATTTAACATGCTAAAGTTAACAATGCGTTAACAATTATAAATACAATGAGAAGACATGGAGTCACTTAAAATGAATCAGCCGAATCTAAATAGCGCTGCTGGTTGCGCTCTCCCACCACCAAATGAAATGATCCTCAAATGGGCTCAAGAGCGTCCAAATGAGGTCTACCTAAAACAAATTATTAACCGACAATTTGTTGAGTACACATTCTCTGATGTTGCAGATCAAGCCTTAAAACTTGTCAGCGCACTACGCTCACTTGGTGTAAAGCCTGGCGACAAAGTCGCATTAGTATCTAAAAACTGTGCAGAATGGTTTATTTGCGATCTTGCTATGATGCTTGGTGACTATGTCAGTGTGCCAATCTTTCCTACCGCCGGTGCAGACACCATCGAATACTGTGTGACTCATAGTGAAAGTAAAGCGATCATTGGCGGAAAACTCGATGATCCCAAAGCAACTCAGCAAGTCATTGATGCTATGCCTGAACTCATTAGCATCGCTCTACCTTATGACACGGCACCAAAGTGTAAGCACGAATACCAAGCGCTCATTGCTGATGCAGTGCCAAGTAAAGAGCGTCCGCAGCATTACGATGACAAGCTAATGTCGTTGGTGTATACCTCAGGCACATCAGGGTTACCGAAAGGCGCGATGCTAACTTACGGCGCATTCAGTTGGTCTGTTCAGCAACTGATCAATCATATTGGTATCCAAGAAAACGACCGATTGTTCTCTTATTTACCGCTCGCTCATATTACAGAGCGTGTTTATATCTTCGGTTCATCGATTATGGGTGGCGTGCCAACAGCATTTCCAGAGTCACTGGACACTTTTATCGAAGATGTGAAGATGCACCGACCAACTCTGTTTATCTCCGTCCCACGATTATGGACGCTATTCCAGCAACGTATTCAAGACAAACTTCCACAGAAGAAGCTCAATATTCTGTTGAAAATCCCATTCGTCAATTCTTTGATCAAGAAAAAGCTAGCAGATGGTCTAGGTTTAGATCAGGCTCGAGTATTAGGCTGTGGCTCTGCACCTGTCTCGCCAGCGCTGTTGGAATGGTACCACTCAGTGGGCCTTGATATCACAGAGGCTTGGGGGATGACGGAATCATTTGCCTACAGCACGCTCAACTACCCATTTAGAGCTGACAAAATCGGTAGTGTCGGTAATGCAGGACCAGGCATTGAGTTAAAAATCGCAGCTGATGATGAAATCATGGTGCGTGGCAAAGGGCTATTTTCTGGCTACTACAAAAATGACATTGCCACCCAAGAGTCTTTTGATTCAGAGGGCTGGCTACACACAGGCGATATCGGCGCTATCGACTCAGATGGTTATCTAACGATTCAAGGCCGTAAAAAAGATAACTTCAAAACCGCCAAAGGTAAATTTGTCTCTCCGGTTCCTATCGAGAAAAAGCTTTTCGAGTACAGTCGCGTAGAGATGATGTGTCTCATCGGTTTAGGGCTACCCGCTCCGATTCTTTTGGTTGTGCCACATGACTTCCCTAACTTTGATCGAGAGCGATACGCACGTACCACACGTAAAGTTATTGCCAGGATGAATCAAGAACTCGCCTCTCATGAGCAAATCAAAGGTGTGTTAATGATTAAAGAACCTTGGAGTATAGAAAATGGCGTACTGACGCCAACGCTTAAAATTAAACGTCATGTGCTCGAACAAAAGTATCATGAGATAGGCCACAATTGGCCAAAAGATGAATTGGTCGTGTGGGAAGAAGACTTGTAATTTTGCTTGCACTCCTCAACACCATTGGGGAGTGCAACTTAACTTTGAGCTTGAATCAAACTCATAAACTACTCTCTCCAGAATGGCTTACTCACTTCACAACTAATCTCCCTTTCACCTAACCCAATATCGTCCCAAAGGTGCTTTGGTAACTCTCTCAAGTGACGACGTGTCTTATAGTTCCTTCTCCAAGCCGCCAGTTTAGAATAAATTAACTGTAACCCGCTCTGATGGGCAGTAGGTATAGTACGCTCACAAGTGTGTGTCATGTTTTCCATTTCAAAGATCCCTATACAATGTTGACCACTTAATAATCAGCGACTACGCTGATATCCTCAAACGATAGAATCTGCCATAGAGTTAAGGAAAACTAATGTGAAAGATCGAATGCCTCCCTTACAGGGCTTGTATTACTTTTTCGTTGCAGCAAAGGAAGGAAGCTTTAAAACGGCAGCAAAAGAACTGTTTGTTACGCCAGCGGCCATTAGTCAGCAAATTCGTCATTTAGAAGAGTTCTTAGGCACGGACCTATTTGTTCGTCAGCACAGAAAAATCGTGCTCACACCTGAGGGAGAGCTACTGTTTAGTCAGGCAGAAAGAGGGTTTGCTCATTTGCAGCAAGGGGTAAGATTAGTCAATCAAGATCCAAACCCGAACCACCTTTCGATCTCAACACTCCCCTCTTTCGCTCATCATTGGTTAGTCCCGAAAATTACGGCTTTTCGTCAGCGTCACCCTGATATCGCCTTGCTATTAGAACCAACCAATGATTTGGTGTCTTTTCAAGATAGCCAGATAGATTTATGTGTTCGTTACGGTTTAGGAAAGTACCCCAATTTAGAATCACAATGGCTAATGGACGAAGCTTTTTATCCAGCTTGTCATCCGGTGTACCAGAAAGAGCACGGGATCTATAACATCGAGGATTTAAGCAAAGCTGAGCTGATTGAAGATGTTTGGCCTGATCTTGATTGGAATATGTGGTTAGCAACCTTGGGTCACTGCGCAGCAAAGCCTACCTTAAAATACAGTGGATCACATCTCGTGCTTGAGGCTGCACTATCACTTCAAGGCGTGGCATTAGTAAAACACAGTTTAGCTCATCAATATTTTCGTTCTGGCAAATTGGTCCGAATTGGAGATATCGCTATCAAGCCCAACTTTGCGTATTACTTGTGTGCGCCAAAAGGCTACTTAAAAAGACCTAAAGCTCAATTGTTTGCGCAATGGTTGAAGGAAGAAATAGAAATATTTGAAAAGTCAGTGGTACCAGA
Organism: Vibrio sp. Vb0667; assembly: GCF_033391095.1. NCBI lineage: Bacteria > Pseudomonadati > Pseudomonadota > Gammaproteobacteria > Vibrionales > Vibrionaceae > Vibrio > Vibrio sp. Vb0667. Next base: position 85,289 of record NZ_JAWPOL010000010.1, read on the forward strand.
CTTTAAGACCATTGACCTAAAAGGCAACAGCACTAGAACGGCATCATAACAATCATCAAAACAAACGCTAAATAGGAATAAAACAAACACGCTCTGCGTATAAGACTGCTAAATACAAAAAGCCCCGCACTAAGCGGGGCTTTCAAGTTATAGAGTTAACTTAAGAATTACTTCTTAGCGTTACGCTCTTTAACGTCAGCAATTACTTGCTCTGCAACGTTTGTTGGACATGGTGCGTAGTGTGAGAACTCCATAGAGAACTGACCACGACCAGAAGTCATAGTACGTAGAGTACCGATGTAACCAAACATTTCTGATAGAGGTACATCACCCTTGATACGTACGCCAGTAGACGCTGCTTGTTGGTCTTTGATCATACCACGACGACGGTTAAGGTCACCGATTACGTCACCAACGTGATCTTCTGGAGTGAACACGTCAACTTTCATGATTGGCTCAAGAAGTTGCGCGCCAGCTTTAGGCATAGACTGACGGAATGCACCTTTCGCTGCGATTTCGTAAGCGATAGCTGAAGAGTCAACTGCGTGGAAACCACCGTCGAATAGTTCAACTTCAACGTCTAGAGTAGGGAAGCCAGCTAGAACACCGTGCTCCATCATTGACGCAAAGCCTTTCTCAACTGCAGGCCAGAATTCTTTAGGTACGTTACCACCAACAACTGTTGATTTGAACGTGAAGCCAGAGTTTGGCTCACCTGGTTTGATGCGGTAATCGATCTTACCGAACTGACCAGAACCACCAGACTGTTTCTTGTGCGTGTAGCTATCTTCGATTGCTTGAGTGATAGTTTCACGGTAAGCAACCTGTGGAGCACCAACTTCTAGCTCAACGCCGTAAGTACGCTTAAGGATATCTACCTTGATGTCTAGGTGAAGTTCACCCATACCTTTCAGGATAGTTTCGCCTGAATCTTCATCAGTCTCAACTTGGAATGATGGATCTTCTGCAACCATTTTACCGATCGCGATACCCATCTTCTCAGAACCGCCTTTATCTTTAGGCTTAACTGCGATAGAGATTACTGGATCTGGGAAGATCATTGGCTCAAGAGTACATTCGTGCTTAGGATCACATAGAGTGTGACCAGTTTGAACGTTCTTCATACCAACTACAGCGATGATGTCACCAGCTTGTGCTGAATCGATTTCGTTACGCTCGTCCGCGTGCATCTCAACCATACGGCCGATACGCTCTGTTTTACCAGTTGCAGAGTTAAGGATTGTGTCACCTTTCTTCATCTTACCAGAGTAGATGCGGATAAAGGTTAGAGCACCGAAGCGGTCATCCATAATCTTAAATGCAAGAGCACGTAGTGGCTCGTCTGCAGATACAGTCGCAACTTCACCAGTTGGCTCACCAGTCTCTGAATCAGTTAGAGGCTGTGGATCAACTTCTGTTGGAGATGGTAGGTAATCAATTACCGCGTCAAGAATAAGTTGGATACCTTTGTTCTTGTACGCTGAACCACAGTAAGTTGGGAAGAATGCTAGATCACGAGTACCTTTACGGATACAACGTTTGATGTCTTCTAGAGATGGCTCTTCGCCTTCTTCTAGGTAAGCCATCATTAGATCTTCGTCTTGCTCTAGAGCAGTTTCGATTAGCATTTCACGGTATTCAGCAGCTTTCTCTACCATGTCTGCTGGAATATCTTGAACTTCGTAGTTCTCTGGTTGGCCAGACTCATCCCATACGTAAGCTTGTTGGCTTAGTACGTCTACAACACCTACGAAATCTTCTTCGATACCGATAGGTAGAGTCATAACTAGAGGTGTAGCACCTAGTACGTTCTGTACTTGATCTACAACTTTGTAGAAATCTGCGCCCATACGGTCTAGTTTGTTAACGAAGATCAGACGTGATACGTGTGATTCGTCAGCGTAACGCCAGTTAGTTTCTGACTGAGGCTCAACACCACCAGAACCACAGAATACACCGATACCACCGTCAAGTACTTTTAGAGAACGGTAAACTTCGATAGTGAAGTCAACGTGTCCAGGAGTATCGATGATGTTTAGACGGTGATCGTTCCAGAAACAAGTTGTTGCTGCAGACTGGATTGTGATACCACGCTCAGCTTCCTGCTCCATGAAGTCAGTAGTAGTTGAACCGTCGTGAGTGTCACCGATCTTATGGATCTTACCAGTTAGCTTTAGGATACGCTCTGTAGAGGTAGTTTTACCCGCGTCTACGTGAGCAAAAATACCAATGTTTCTGTATTTTGATAAATCAGTCATTGTCTTACTCTGTTAATAAGGTATAAAGTGCGCGCAGAGTATATCACATTCTGTCAATACTGATACCCTTGCGTGCGGATGGAAGAAAAAAAATTTTAACGTGAAATTTCCGTCCCCAAAGCATAGTCAAACACAGCAATTTATGTACTTTATTCGCATTTTATTGAGGACGGATAGAACAGTTTGTGATTGCACAAATACCATTCTTATGAGCATTACAGCTCGTCAAAAGCCTCTATAGCTTCCGACAATTTCTTAACGCCGTGAATTTGCATGCCAGGGATGCCACCTTTCGGCATGTTGGCTGCTGGCACGATGGCTTTCTTGAAACCATGTTTGAACGCTTCATTCAAACGCTCTTGCCCACTTGGCACTGGACGGATTTCGCCCGCAAGCCCTACCTCACCAAAAATCACCACATCTTTAGGGAGTGGACGGTCACGAAAACTCGATAAAAGCGCCATAACTAAAGCAAGATCAGCGCTCGTCTCCGTCACCTTAACACCGCCAACCACATTAACAAAGACATCTTGGTCTGCCATTTGTAAGCCACCATGCTTATGCAACACCGCGAGCAAAAGTGATAGGCGGTTCTGCTCCAAGCCGACCGCAACACGACGAGGGTTGGCTAACTGCGAGTAATCCACCAGCGCTTGAATCTCTACTAGCAGAGGGCGCGTGCCTTCCCAAACCACCATGACGGAAGAGCCTGATGTTTCTTCTTCACCACGAGAAAGGAAGATCGCTGATGGGTTACTCACTTCTTTCAATCCTTGGCCTGTCATTGCAAAGACACCAAGCTCATTCACAGCGCCAAAACGGTTTTTATGACTACGCAAAGTGCGGAATCGGCTATCCGTTCCACCATCGAGTAGTACCGAACAGTCGATAATGTGTTCAAGAACTTTGGGGCCCGCAAGGGTACCATCTTTTGTTACGTGACCAACAATAAATACCGCAACATTATTCTGTTTTGCGTATCGTGTCAGAGCCGTCGCAGATTCACGTACCTGAGCAACACTGCCAGGCGACGATTGAACATCAGAAACGTGCATCACCTGAATCGAGTCTATTACCATTATACGAGGCTGCTCTTTTTCGGCGATTTGGCAAATTTTGTCGACGTTCGTTTCCGATAGCATTTTTAAATGATCTTTCGGCAAGCCCAATCGGGAAGCACGCATTGCCACCTGCTGTAACGACTCTTCACCGGTTACGTAAAGCGTTGGCATTTGCGCAGATAAACTACACATGGTTTGCAACAGAAGGGTTGATTTACCTGCACCAGGGTTACCACCAATCAAAATTGCGGCACCTGGCACAACACCACCACCCAAGACGCGGTCAAGCTCTTTAAACCCACTGGTGAAGCGAGGTACTTCTTGCAGATCAATTTCGGATAGCGTTTGAACCGTTGCTTCTGTTGCGGAACCAGCGTAGCCGCTTAAGCGTTCATTGCGAGCAACGGTTGGCGATGCAGCGATACGTACTTCTGTTATCGTATTCCATGCACCACATGCGTTACACTGCCCCTGCCAACGGGGAAAGTCCGCGCCACAATCATTACAAACATACGCTCGTTTTGCTTTCGCCATGATGCCTCAATTTTTTCTACAAATGTGACTAAGCACAGCCAAGTCAGACCTGAACTGAAATGAACTATTGATATACTTAAGTATTACTTCGCTTAGCCGATACAATTTAAAGTAACGACATACTCTAACAGAAATAATGCAGCAATCTGAAATTCTCTCGCTCGCAGAACGACTCATTCCCGTTTACGGTACGAATGACTTTGACTTTGTCCTTGGCCAACTGACCGAGGAAGAGCCGCCTTCGGCCAAAATTTTGGTTAAAATGGAACTTAACCGCTTAATGGCTCCATGCAAAAAAAGCATTGATTTGCGAGGTCGCGTTCAAGGCGAATGTCGCGAGTATATTTTGGATGGCATTCCACATTGGTTGGATGATGTTGCTTTCAACGCTTACCATAAAAACATCAAAAAGTTTGGCTGCTACACGGAAGGAATGTGGGAAGCATTGGTCAACACGCGAAATAACTTTCGCGTAATGAGCAAGCGCCTTACTCAGCAAAAAACGCAATCGTTAACGGATCCTAAAAGCCCGTTCTTAGCAGAACCCGTTCACCTAGGCTACGATTTAAAGCGCCAAGAAAAACGCTTGAAAGTCCAATCTCAAGTTGAAATTTGCCGTTCTAAAGGACAGCTTCTTCATGGATTAAGCATTGATTTATCTAGCTCTGGCGCAAAGTTCAAAGTCCCTAGCGCATTTAAATATAACCTTGGGGAAATTATTCAGGTCACGTTTACTGAATTTGCCAGCAAATCTAACGTTGCAGGTATAGAGAAACCGCTTGCATACCGCATACTCGCGGTTGATGACTGTTACGAAAATGACTCAGTTCGATACCTCAGAACCATACGCTTAACTGACACCAATGTCGTCACCAGAGTGATAGATGAAGCGCTCAACAGTGCTGCTAAAAGGGCTCGTCACGACAATCAAGACAAGATTATTCGAGCTCGAACTCGCGGTTATGAGCACATCGCACTAAAGCACACCAGCAGCTTGCCTCTATTCTTTGATGGTAGTGACCTAAAATTAGCAATGTTAACGCCAAACAATCAAAAGCTTTGGCAATACTGGCACGATGAGAGAAACCAGCAAATGTTTGGTTCCTTATTCAACGAGCAACGCATCGCGTCACTCATTAAGCCTGGTGTGAAAGGAACAACCAATGTCCTTTATTCATTTACTCACGAGCACGAGAATCGAACCTATTTCTATTCGATGTTTCGCCCTGAAGCAACTCGCGAACAGCGCCAGCTATTTTGGCATTTAGGTGGCAAACGAGAGAGTTGGCGCGCCTTTAGAATTTCAATCTTTGAACTATCTGAGCAAGAACAGGAAGACCTAGCAGCTTTCTCTCCAGAGTTAGCAGAAACGTCTCAATCACTGACTCATATTGGTATTTTGCAAGAAATTGCTGACGAAAAATCAGGGCAGGATTACCTGCTAACTGAAAAGCCGCGCTTACCCGCTAATACGTTAAACGCGTTTCGTCATCCGAGAAGAGTTATCGGCAATCCAAAGGGCATTTATTTTGATGCAAAGTCTCGTCGAAAAGAGCCTCGTTATCGTTTTAAAACACCTTTAGAGTTGTACTCAGGACAAACTAAAACAGGCGGCTGTACTGTTGACCTTTCCAAACGAGGACTCGGAATTAGGCTAAGTGAGCCTACGATGTTACGTTCTGGGCAAGAGGTAAGAATCAACTTTCGAGAATTACAACTCTACGATAAAAAATTGCCGTTAATGTCGGTGCCATACCGAGTAATTCGTGTAAGCCCAGACGGTTGTAGCGTGCAGCTAGTTATTGATGAAAGCAGCCAAACCATGAAGGTAATCGCTTTTTTCAACAGCATTATCGAGCACAATCAAGACAAGCTAATCCCGCAAAAAGAGACGCTACCAAGTAATGCTCTACTTGAAAGGCTGCACTGCATGTTGCTCTCGCGTACGCTGAGCACGCCCATTTTTATCAGTAAGAGTACGTCATCTTCAATCAAAACCCCCGTTATCGGGGTGAACTTGCCGCTACCTAAACACATTGAGCTTTTTGCCCGTCTTGGGCATGACCAACTGTTGTCACTTGAACCTATCTTTAAAGGCCGGACAAGCACATTAATCGCAGAGCCAATAAAACGTGTAGAAGGTGCTCAAGCCAGACATCAGGATATCTACATAAGCGCCGCAAAAGTAGGCAATAAAATTACAGGCATTGAGTCAAAGCTTCATCAAGAGTTCAACAGCGTAAAAGAGCGGATTCAATTTATAAAGAAAGCGCGAATGATGGGTGACTTTTACGTGATTCGCCTTTCTACTGCGCCAATTTTCGATCCGATGACATCATTACTGCAACAAGATTTAAGTGACTTAACCCAATTTGGCGTACATCAAGCGAGCAAGTTAGAAAAAGAGTTAACAGCGCTCGTTGGTTACAGTGAATTTGAAGACATTACTGAAGAGGTTGTAATTAGATTGGAGTTAACCGAGTAAATTCAAAGTCATACCAAATTGAAAAAAAACACCGCCTTTCTGGCGGTGTTTTTGAATGGATGGTTAAGGTTTAGCTTTCCAGCTGACCTTTTGCTGCTTCACCAATGCGCCAGATAAAATACAGAGCACACCGCCCAACCCTGCAAAGCGAATCGCTGATTGCGCTTGAGCTTCCACTTTTGGTTTTGCGTGATACGCAATCCCTAATCCTGCCACCGACATCATCACAAGATCATTAGCGCCATCACCGACAGCAACCGTGTTGTGCTGCTCAATTTCATATTCATCCGCCAGTTCCACTAGAATGTCAGACTTCATCTGCGCCGTTACCACATCGCCAAGTACTTTACCCGTGAGTTTGCCGTCAATAATTTCTAATTGATTGGAGCGAGCAAAGTCTAAGTCGACTTTATCTTTGATGTAATCAGAGAAGTAAGTAAAACCACCGGAGGCAATCGCTGTTTTCCAGCCCAAGGCTTTCAACGTCGCAATTAGCGCTTCAAAGTCCGGCATGAATGGTAACTGGGAACGAACTTGTTCAAGAATTGATTCATCGGCACCTTTGAGCTTACCAACTCGCTGACGTAAACTTTGCTCAAAATCCAGCTCACCTTGCATGGCACGTTCAGTGACTTCAGCGACCTCATCCCCTACTCCTGCCAGTTTCGCGATTTCATCAATACACTCTATCTGGATCGCCGTTGAATCCATATCAAATACAATCAACCCTTGGGTTGATAGATCGGGCACTTCATTAAGCGAGGCGTAATCTAGGTTGAGACTTTGTAAGATCGTTTCATGTTGAGGAGTCAACTCTCCGGCCATCAGGGCTACTTCATATTGGCCAACTTTCCACGTTTCTAGTATTGGGTTGTAAAAGCCGGTGAAGAAATCAATGTCTTCGAAGTGACTTGGCGAAAGGTACTCAGCAAATACGATCCAGTTTGCTTTTGCTTTATCTAATTGGGAGGCAAATCGAGTCTCGGGTAATCGTTTTAAAAGTGTCGTATGTTTTCTGATAGGCAAGCTTTTTGACGCGTCCATGTATATAATCCCTTATGACTTTGCTAAAACGTTACCTCAACAAACTAAAAAGGCAAGTCTTTGTTTTATTTTAAATGGATGAGTAAAGAGCATGAGTGAATCTTTGTTCTCAGTAAGGAATGCCCTAAGAATTCTGGCACTAATCCTACTGTGTGTGATGTTGTTTATCACAATAAAAAACAGTGTTGTGATCAGTAAGGGTAATGAGAAAATTCAAGCACAACAGCTTGAAACGCTCACCAAAGTTTTGATTTCACAGGCGTCTCTTTCTGCCAGTGAGATGATTTTAACTAAAGATCAAGAACGATTACTTCAGCTAACAAACCAGCTAGCACAAGACCGTTTAGTGTTTGATGCAACAATCTACGATGCACAGGGTGTACGTTTAGCGTCTAGTGAAGAGGCATTATCGGTACGCGAAGTTCTTGGCCTGGATACGCCTTTGGCAACAGCTTCCATTGGTCGCCAGCAGTTGGTTGAACCAGTTTTTGCAGATGGTGCGCTTATCGGTTTTGTTCGCGTGACCTTTGAGACGGGCCGGGTGACGGCTATTTCTGACCACCACTATCGCAAGAGCGATCGTTATATGTACATGATGGTCTTAATGAGCTTTGTCTGTGGTATGTTGTTCATCTTGATTTTACGTCGACAACCGATACGTCGTAAAAAAGCGCCAAACCTGCTGCTAACCAAGTAACTAGGTAGCGCTAACAACTCATATAAAAACAGCCCGCAATGTGTGGGCTGTTTTTTTAGCTCTTGAGAGCGAAAAATAGAATGACTCTTCGTCGCTTACTCTTCGTCACCAAGCAATACTGAATCTAGTGCGATTAGCATCATGTCGTTGAATGTCGTTTGACGCTCGTCAGATGTAGTCTGTTCGCCAGTCTTGATATGATCAGAAACCGTACAGATTGTCAGAGCTTTTGCACCGTATTCTGCCGCAACACCGTAAATACCAGCCGCTTCCATTTCAACACCAACAATGCCGTACTTGTCCATTACATCGAACATTTCTGGATCTGGCGTGTAGAAAAGCTCTGCTGAGAATAGGTTACCAACTTTAACGTCAATACCGCGAGCTTTTGCAGCGTCTTCTGCCGCACGAACCATGTTGTAGTCTGCGATTGCCGCGAAGTCATGACCTTTAAAGCGGATACGGTTCACTTTAGAGTCAGTACATGCACCCATGCCGATCACAACATCACGCACTTTGATGTCTTCATTCACTGCGCCACAGCTGCCAACACGGATGATTTTCTTCACGCCGAAGTCTTTGATTAGTTCAGTCGCGTAAATCGAGCATGATGGGATACCCATACCGTGGCCCATTACCGAGATCTTACGGCCTTTGTATGTACCTGTGTAACCAAACATATTACGAACGTCACACACTTGAACGACATCTTCAAGGAAAGTCTCTGCGATGTATTTTGCACGTAGTGGATCACCAGGCATCAGTACGACGTCTGCAAATGCACCCATTTCAGCATTGATATGTGGAGTTGCCATTTTCTTTTCCTTAACCTTTCTCTAGCGCTCCGCGCTTAAGGCGATATAAGCCAGAGTATTCTCATTTCCGACAAGCAGCATTTACATACTGCAAACATAAAACTAGGAGCTATCAAGCTCCTAGTTTTCAAAAACCTAACTAATTATAGGAAGTTCTTACCGTAATCCATTGGAGAAGTACCGAAGTAACTTGCCAATGTTTGACCGATATCTGCGAATGTTTCGCGGCGGCCAAGAGAACCAGCTGGTACTTTTTGACCATAAACCAATACTGGGATGTGCTCACGAGTATGGTCAGTACCTGGCCATGTTGGGTCACAGCCGTGGTCTGCCGTTAGGATAAGCACATCGTCTTCTTCCATAATCTCTAGCACTTCGTTGATACGATCATCGAAGTACTCAAGTGCCGCTGCGTAACCCGCTACGTCACGACGGTGACCGTAAGCTGAGTCGAAGTCTACAAAGTTAGTGAATACGATCGTGTTGTCGCCCGCTTCTTTGATTTGCTCTAGCGTTGCTTCGAACAATGCAGGGATACCTGTCGCTTTCACTTTCTTAGTGATGCCGCAGTTTGCGTAGATATCAGCAATCTTACCAATAGAAACCACGTTGCCTTGCTTCTCATCAACGAGCTTCTGAAGAACCGTTGCTGATGGTGGCTCTACAGAAAGATCACGACGGTTACCTGTACGCTCAAATTGACCTTTACCAGCACCAACGAATGGGCGCGCGATAACACGACCAATGTTGTAATCTTCTAGCTCTTCACGTGCGATTTGGCAAAGCTCTAGTAGACGGTCTAGACCGAAAGTCTCTTCGTGACATGCGATTTGGAATACAGAGTCAGCAGACGTGTAGAAGATTGGTTTGCCAGTCTTCATGTGCTCTTCACCAAGATCGTCAAGAACTTGAGTACCAGACGCGTGACAGTTACCTAGGAAACCGTCAAGACCTGCACGCTCAAGAATGCGGTCAGTCAATTCTTTCGGGAAGCTGTTTGCTTTGTCAGTGAAGTAACCCCAGTCAAACAGAACAGGAACACCTGCGATTTCCCAGTGACCAGACGGCGTGTCTTTACCTGAAGAAAGCTCTGCTGCATGACCGTATGCACCAATGATTTCAGCGTCTGCGTCTAGTCCAGGTGCGAAGCGACCTGTCGATTCTTTATGCGCCATTGCCAAACCAAGTTTCGATAGATTTGGAAGGCGAAGTGCACCTTGGCGATTGTCGTTATCTGCTAAGCCTTTGTCACATTGGTCAGCGATGTGACCTAGTGTGTCTGAACCTACATCACCAAATTCTTTAGCATCGGCAGTTGCACCGATACCGAATGAGTCTAGTACTAAAATAAATGCTCTTTTCATTGCTCGTTCCTTAGGCCCACTCGGCTTTTTATTATGGTTGAGTAGGCCTTGTGTAATTACTTGTTCTATTAGATATCTTCTGCACGAATTTGGCGGTAAACCTCTGGAGTTGGTGTGTATTCACCACCTACTTTGATTGCACTGCGCAGTGCTTTTGCCGCTTCTTCCCATTGCTCTTCAGTGCGAGCGTGGATGACCGCAAGAGGTTTATCACTGTCTGCGACCTCACCTAGGCGGATGAACTCGTCGAAACCAACTGCGTAGTCGATTTCATCAGTAGCAACACGACGACCACCACCCATAGCAACCACAGCCATGCCGATAGCACGTGTATCCATTGCAGAGACAATGCCCGTTTCTGTTGCGTAAACTGGCTTAATGATTGCTGCTTTTTCTAAGTAGTTGTCGTAGTTTTCTACGAAGTCCGCAGGGCCGCCTAAACCGGCAACCATCTTGCCGAAGCACTCAGCCGCTTTGCCGTTATCCAGCACTTCCATCAGTTTTGCGCGTGCGTCTTCTGTGTTCTCAGCAAGCTTGCCAAGTACTAACATTTCAGCACATGAAGCCATGGTCACTTCAAGTAGACGAGGATTACGGTATTCACCCGTTAAGAAACGAACCGCTTCACGAACTTCCACTGCGTTACCCGCTGAAGACGCCAATACTTGGTTCATGTCCGTAAGAATTGCCGTAGTTTTAGTGCCAGCACCGTTTGCTACCGCAACGATTGATTTTGCTAGCTCTTCAGACGCTTCGTAAGTTGGCATAAATGCACCTGAACCCACTTTTACGTCCATCACTAGCGATTCCAGACCCGCCGCCAGTTTCTTAGAAAGGATCGACGCCGTAATCAGGGAGATATTGTCTACCGTTGCGGTAATATCACGAGTCGCGTAAACACGCTTATCCGCAGGAGCAAGGTCACCAGTTTGACCGATGATCGCCACACCAGCGTCTTTGGTTACTTGACCAAAAACATCGTTGCTCGGCGTAATGTTGTAACCAGGGATAGATTCAAGTTTATCCAGCGTACCGCCTGTATGACCAAGACCGCGGCCAGAGATCATAGGTACGAAACCGCCACACGCTGCCACCATTGGGCCAAGCATTAAAGAAGTTACGTCACCCACACCACCGGTTGAGTGTTTGTCGACAATTGGACCACCGAAGTTCATGTGGCTCCAGTCGATAACCATGCCCGAATCACGCATTGCACACGTTAAGGCGATGCGCTCATCCATGGTCATTTCATTAAAGAAAATCGTCATAGCAAACGCCGCAATCTGACCTTCAGATACCGTGTTGTTCGCTACGCCTTGAATAAAGAAGTTGATTTCGTCTGCGGTAAGTACTTCACCGTCACGTTTTTTACGAATGATTTCTTGTGGTAAATACATTAGTGCCTCCCAAGCTCTTTTGAGCCATGGTTGTAGTAGGATAGAAGAGGTTTGGTAGCACCCGTTTAGGTGCTACCGTTCAGACGTATTATTGGAATTAGTACGCTGTTGGATCAGCGACGTCGTCCGATACTTCTAATGTATTTAGTAGGTTGGTTAGCAGGCTAGACGCACCAAAACGGTAGTGACGAGCATCAACCCAGTTGTCACCTAGGATTTCGTCAGCCATTGCTAGGTATGCTGCTGCGTCTTCAGCAGTGCGCACACCACCTGCTGGTTTGAAACCAACAGTTTCTGCAACACCCATGTCGCGAATAACTTCAAGCATCATGCGAGCGTATTCTGGTGTTGCGTTTACTGGCACTTTACCAGTTGAAGTTTTAATGAAGTCAGCACCTGCTTCAATACAGATTTGAGATGCTTTCTTGATTAGTGCTTCTTCTTTTAGTTCACCTGTTTCGATGATCACTTTAAGAAGAATGTCACCACAAGCTTCTTTACATTGCTTAACTAGTTCGAAGCCTACTTTCTCATCACCCGCCATTAGCGCGCGGTAAGGAAAAACTACGTCAACTTCGTCTGCACCGTAAGCAACCGCCGCTTTTGTTTCAGCAACTGCGATTTCAATGTCGTCGTTACCATGTGGGAAGTTCGTTACTGTTGCAATACGAACCTCTGGCGTACCTTGCTCACGAAGTGTCTTCTTAGCAATAGGAATAAAGCGAGGGTAAATACAAATTGCAGCTGTGTTGCCTACTGCTGTTTTCGCGTCATGACATAGTGAGATCACTTTTGCATCAGTGTCATCGTCATTCAACGTAGTTAGGTCCATAAGTTTAAGTGCACGTAGCGCTGCTGCTTTTAAATCGCTCATTTCTATCTCCGATCAATATTCAAAAAATTCACTACTCAGCCTTACATCACGTCTTTAACTATAATCAACAAGTCGAGACAATGTGAGTAAATGGCTAAACAGTCTATTAATGAACGGACTTGGTTCCCTGAAGACTCGGCATATACAGCGAAAATTTATCATATGCCAATTGCTATCCTTGTCACCGCACAGTACCAGTTTGGCCTATGGCACAACAATCTATGATTGCGGTGTCTTTAATATCACATCACAAAGCAAAACGCCTATTAGATCTGATATTGCAGGGCAATTCATTTGCCCATCGATTATGTAATATTCATTACGTGATTAAGAATCAAGCTTAACCACTATCCTGTGATTAATACATTATAGAGTTTCACCGCAAAACTGTAGCACCAAATAGAGCGCAAACGGTTTGTATCTCAAAATTTCCTAGCCCCTATTCCATTGACTGCGTAATACCTCGACTAAGGCAAACACCCGATGAAATTTTGGAGCCCGAAAAACGAAAAATGCCCCGCAGCAATCTCTTGCTACAGGGCATGATGTAAAACGGCGTCTATATATTAAGAACCGATTCTAATTATAGTGCTGCAAGGCTTAAGCAGAAGCCTGCAATTGTCGCTGCCATAAGGTTAGACAACGTACCTGCAAGAACTGCTTTAACACCCATGCGAGCGATGTCACTACGACGGTTTGGTGCAAGGCTACCTAGACCACCAAGTAGAATCGCGATAGAAGAAAGGTTCGCGAAACCACATAGTGCGAATGAGATGATAGCTGTTGTCTTCTCAGACATTACTTCACCAGTTGCCGCGATTACTTGAGCGTTTTCACCTAGATATGGTGTGAAGTTCAAGTAAGCAACGAATTCGTTCACTACGATTTTCTGACCGATGAATGAACCAGCTGTTACAGCTTCTGCCCATGGAACACCGATTAGGAATGCTAGTGGAGAGAACGCGTAACCTAGGATTAGCTCTAGTGTTAGTTCTGGCATGCCGAACCAACCACCGATGCCACCTAGCATACCGTTGATTAGCGCGATTAGACCAACGAATGCGATTAGCATTGCACCTACGTTAAGCGCAAGTTGTAGACCAGAAGCCGCACCGCCCGCAGCTGCGTCGATTACGTTAACTGGTTTGTCGTCACCGCCGTCCATCGCTTCTTCGATACTTTCGTGAGGCTGGTCAGTCTCTGGGTGAAGGATTTTAGCGAACAGTAGACCACCTGGTGCTGCCATGAATGATGCCGCAACTAGGTACTCTAGTGGAACACCCATAGATGCGTAACCAGCTAGTACACCACCAGCAACAGAAGCTAGACCACCACACATTACCGCGAATAGCTCTGATTGAGTCATTTTTGGAACGAATGGGCGAACAACTAGAGGTGCCTCAGTTTGACCTACGAAAATGTTAGCTGCCGCTGACATTGATTCCGCACGAGAAGTGCCTAGCGCTTTTTGTAGTGCGCCACCAAGAATCTTGATAACCCATTGCATAACGCCAATGTAGTAAAGAACTGAAATCAGTGCAGAGAAGAAGATCAGTGTAGGAAGAACACGGAATGCGAAGATGAAACCGCCGCCGCCGAATACTTCGAACATCTTGTCAGAAACAAGACCACCGAACAGGAATGATGAACCATCGTTACCGTAGTTGATAACGTTAGAAACACCTGAAGAGAAACCGTTTAGTAGATCACGGCCCCAAGGTACATACAGAACAAATGCACCTAATGCGAATTGGATAGCGAATGCGCCACCCACAGTTCTAAAGTTGATAGCTTTTCGGTTGTTAGAAAATGCCACTGCAATCGCAAGAAGCACTACCATACCGATTAGGCTCATAAACAGGCTCATAGTTTATGACTTCCTTATAAGTTATTTATTGGCGTGTTACAAAATGGAGCTATAAAGCGGGGGCAATTATACTCATGCAGAATCAATTAAAGTAATGCCAGCCTCACACTTTCCTATAAGATTCATGATTGATTCAACCAGCTTTGTGAGTTAATTCACAATAAGCAGGAAAACGTTTTCGATTTCAAACCACATCTTTAGATTTTATTCACATATCGAGAAAGCAAAATTGCTATTTTTCCACAGTTGATAGGCAATCGATTGCTTTCGGCCGTTATGCAACTCTACGAGCTCATTAAAGACGTGAATGAGTTTGGCTGGGTGATTTGACTCCCCTTGATATCCAAGTATAGGCATATCTGGTGCGTCTGTTTCGATTACTAGGTTTTCGAGTGGTAATTTTTGAATTGCGTCGCGTGTTTTCTTGGCTCTTGGGTAGGTAATCGTTCCTCCTACACCGATAAAAAAACCTAATTTGACCCACTCCATGGCTTGCTGATAACTCCCAGAAAAAGCGTGTAGCACACCACCTCTAGGGAGATTCGCCGCTTTCACCATTTGAATGAGGCGATTGTGCGCTTTTCGGCTATGTAAAATAACTGGGAGTTCGAAGCGTCTAGCCAGCTCAAATTGAACTTCAAGTATCTTTTCTTGCAACTGTGGATCAACATCAATGGCAAAATCTAAACCACACTCTCCTATTGCCACGCACTGCTGCCCTTTTTGATTTAGATAGCCTTCTAGCTCTGTAAGGTGCTGCTCAACGTTATCTTCAAGAAAATACGGATGAAAGCCGAGCGCATAATACAAATTGGCATGTTGCTCTGCCAAAGTTTGAATACGAGCCCAGTTTTGCGGACCGACGGAAGGAATCAAAATTCTTGCGACGCCTTGCGTTTGAGCAAGCTCAAGTTGATGTGCAAAGTCATCTTGAAACACATCAAAATCAAAGTGGCAGTGCGTATCAAAGAGCTTCATCTTGACGCTTTTTATCTGTATCTGCGGGCAGAAAATCAGAGGATGGTTGGGCTTCACTCTTCTCTTCAGTTTGATGGGCTGGGTCTTTTCGATATGGGACGCAACTGCGTTTCTGATCGGGAGTTAACCCCATCTCTTTACACCAGTTGTCGTAACGCTTTAGCCCACGTTTAAACCAATTCATATCTTATCCTTATATAAAAACGCCCTTGGCTAAGTTTATAGCCAAGGGCGTTTTAAAATCTAGTTTGCGTTAAGGCTTACCCTAACCGCGCAAATTAGTGCTCACGCGTCGCACGGAAATCAACGTCAGGGAAACGCTCTTTCGCCAAGTTTAAGTTAACCATTGTTGGGGCGATATACGTTAGGTTATCACCACCATCCAATGCTAAGTTCGCTTGATTCTTGCGTTGGAACTCATCCAGTTTCTTCGCATCACCACACTCAACCCAACGAGCAGTTGCAACGTTAATGCCTTCATAAATCGCTTCAACGTTATACTCAGATTTCAAACGAGCCACAACAACATCGAACTGAAGTACACCAACGGCACCAACGATCAGATCGTTGTTCTGTAGAGGACGGAATACCTGTACCGCACCTTCTTCTGATAGCTGAACCAAACCTTTGAGAAGCTGCTTCTGCTTTAATGGATCTTTCAGGCGAATACGACGGAATAGTTCCGGAGCGAAGTTCGGAATACCAGAGAACTTCAGTGATTCACCTTGCGTAAAGGTATCACCAATCTGAATAGTGCCGTGGTTGTGTAGACCAATGATGTCACCGGCGTAAGCGTGTTCTGCACGTGCACGGTCACCAGCCATAAAGGTTACTGCATCAGAGATACTCACTTGCTTGCCAAGACGAACGTGGTTCATCTTCATACCTTGCGTGTAAGTGCCCGATACAATACGCATGAATGCGATACGGTCGCGGTGTTTTGGGTCCATATTCGCTTGGATCTTAAATACGAAACCAGAGAACTTCTCTTCAGTCGCTTCAACTTCACGTTCAACCGCTTGACGAGTTTTCGGCGCTGGAGCCCATTCAGTTAGACCGTCTAGCATATGATCCACACCAAAGTTACCTAATGCAGTACCGAAGTAAACTGGCGTCAGGTCACCTGTTAAGAACATTTCCAAATCAAACTCAGGGCAAGCACCCATGACAAGCTCAAGCTCTTCTCGAACACTTTCCGCAAGGCCTGCACCAACTTTTTCATCAAGCTCTGGGTTGTCGAGACCTTTGATGATTCGAACTTCTTGAATCTCATGACCGTGACCTGATTCGTATAAAATCGTTTCATCACGGTGAATGTGGTAAACACCTTTAAACTCTTTACCACAGCCGATTGGCCATGTGATTGGCGCACACATCATGCCCAATTCGTTTTCTACTTCATCCAATACTTCCATTGGATCACGAACGTCACGGTCAAGTTTGTTCATGAAGGTTACGATTGGCGTGTCACGTAGACGTGTAACTTCCATTAGTTTACGAGTACGGTCCTCAACACCTTTCGCTGCATCGATAACCATCAAACACGAGTCAACTGCCGTTAGAGTACGGTAAGTATCTTCCGAGAAGTCTTCGTGTCCAGGCGTATCAAGTAGGTTTACCAGACAATCGTTGTAAGGGAACTGCATTACAGAAGTAGTAACCGAGATACCACGTTCCTTTTCCATTTCCATCCAGTCTGATTTTGCGTGCTGTGCGTTACCACGACCTTTAACCGTACCTGCTTTTTGGATCGCGTTTCCGAATAACAGTACTTTTTCAGTAATGGTGGTTTTACCCGCATCCGGGTGAGAAATAATAGCGAACGTTCTGCGCTTAGACACTTCGCCTAAAAAAAGGGGATTTGACATTAGTTAATCTTCTAAATTACTTTCATGCTCACAAAATAGGCAAGCATATCTACTATTCGATATTGTGCGGTATTCTCGCTTATTATCGCTGTGCTAGCAAACTGGAAAGACATGAACTGAATTTACTCGGCTCACCAGCCTTTACCTGCAACTAACAAGGGAAAGCCAGCTCCACACAAAGAGATGTAAAAATTCAAAAAATTATTATTACATATTCAAAAGCCTCGAATCCGGATACGCATTTAAAGCATAAGTGTTGATGAGGTAATTAGTAACGGCCTAAAACTAACTCAAAAATAAGTAACTCATGATAATGGCGTCTTCCTTACCATTTCCCGATTTAGCTGGGTAATAGTTGTAACGACGGTCCACTTCATTAAAACCTGCTTGCTCATAAATATGGATAGCTGGGTGATTACTTTCACGCACTTCTAACCAAGCACTCTCTGCTTTGGCTTGTTCACAGTATTCAATAAACGCGTCCAGCAATTTTTGCCCTAGCCCTCTGCCCTGTTGAGAAGGCGCTACTGCAATATTTAATAGTGTCACTTCTCCAACAATATTCTGTCCATAGAAGTAACCAACCACTTGAGAGCCTTCCAGCATCACATGATGGCAAGCACCGCGACTGGATAAGTCACGAACCAAAGATTCGGCCCAAGGGTGAGAATGTGCTTGCTGCTCGATTTGCCAAACTTGGTCGAGGTGCTCTGCACGCATCGGCGTAATTTCAATTGTCACGCATTAGCTCCGTTAAGAAGAGTACGAACAGATTTGTTGCCACAATGCGCGGCGCTGTTCGTTATTACCATCAATATCTTGTAATAGTGGCGAGGTCAGGTGCTTTGCCTTGATGCTTTGATCAGCCTCACAGCCTGCAAACCACACCCACTCTAGCTGATGTTCACCCAGCATGGATAAGCGCTCAGGCTCTAGGTGTAGCGCATCATCAAGCGTGAGCTTAATGCTTTTTAATACGCGCTCAAACATCAATGCCGTCTCGTTTTCTGGACATATTGGCGATACCAATAGGAGTTTACATGAACTTTGCAAATCCAATAATGGCGATTGATAGCCTTCCAGTCTTTCAGGGTGTACCAGCTCCCATGTGCTGATCCCCATTTCACGTAAATACTGTTTCTCGTTAATTGACATTTTCCGTCACCTATTTGAACGAGGGCAATCCTATCAAATTATCGCGATTATACCTAAAGGACTTCAAGGAACACCTGAACACAATGAGATGATTTGGATATTCCTGAACATAGCGTTTTGCCAACGGCCACACATTGGGTATGACATATGAGGTACATTATGAAATTCTTAAATACGCTACTACTTTGCACACTGGTAGCCGCCACCAGCGTGAGTGTTTTTGCTAATAACAGCGATGAGTGGGAGCTGATTGCAACGAAAACCGTTAACTTTCATACAGAAACAGATACCGTGACACCAAATAGCCTATTCCGAAACCGAAGCTTCAGTAAAATAAAACTAAAATGTGTGCAAGGAACGGTAGACATGAATGGTTTAAAAGTCGTCATGACAGATGGTAGTGAGAAAAAGCTTTCCTCTATGGGCGTACTAACAAGCGGATTGTCGACTCGTGCCTGGAGCCTTCCAGGTACAAAAGAAGCCAAGCTAAAACGGATTGAAATGACTTACAGTAGCTGGGGAAGCACAAAACTTAGCCTGCTAGGGGTAAGTAAAAAAGCGAAAATAGAGGTCTGGGGCAAAAAGAAAAGTAACCAGTCATCCTAACCTCCCTATCTCAGTTTTCAGTGAATAAGAAAGAAGCCCACTTAGTCGTGGGCTTCTTTCATTTACAGTTCAGAGAACTCTGGCGCATAGTCTATGCGTCCGGAGCGTCCAGCACATTGACCTTCGACCAACTCTGCGACTCGAAATGCACCTTTAGGGACATCCCAAGCACATTCAAAGCCCATCTCGTCGCATGATTGAAAACCCTGGCGCGCGTAATAATCAGGATCGCCCAACACCACACACACTGGGTAACCAAAATCACGCAGTGAATCAAAACCTTCTTTGATCAACTCTGCAGCGATGCCTTGGCGACGGTAATCTTCATGAACAGCTAATGGCGCTAGCCCTTGCCATGACAAATCTTCACCATTTAAGGTCACAGGGCTAAATAAAGCATGGCCTATCACCTCTCCCTCATCTGTACACGCGACTAAGGAAAGCGTGAATTTGCTGTTTTCGCGCAAACGCATCACAAGCTCAGCTTCAGCTTCCGTCGGGAAGGCGTGTTTCAATAAGCGGTCAATGGTAAGAATGTCCGCTGGGGCTTCAGTTCGAATAAGCATTCGCTACTCCGGTTGGTTGTGCAGGCGCTTGAACTCCTTTCTGAACAAAATCAGCCAATTGATTCAAAGCGACTTGCATTGCTTTCGGTAACTGCTCTAAGTCGACACTGTCCATTAAGTTTTTCACTTCTAAGCCAAGCTCAGTATCACCTTCAATTGAAAGGCGACGTTGGAAGAACAGTGTGTCAGGGTCTTCTTTACGACCAGCAATCAGTACTAGGTCGTTTAGATTACCACTAAAACTCACATCTTCCTGAACTGGTTTTTCAGCTACCACCAATTTTTCGTCTTGATAGCTGATGTACCATGCTAAGTTCAAGTCTTTAATCGCAACTTTTAACCACTTGTCTTCAAGGAACTCAAAGTCACCATCTTCCAAGGCTTCTTTAAACACCATTTTTAGCCCTTCTAGCAACGCTTTTTGCTGAATTGGCTGTGGTAATAACTGGACTGGAGAACGCAAAATATTAGCTGCGTTCTTTACTAGTTGACTGCGAATCTTGTTTAACACGTTCATTATCCGTTACTTTGTCATTAGGTTGCTTATATTAAGCAATCGTGGCGATGAGATTACTGTTATGTATCAATAAAGTGCTTATTTTAGATTGGTGGTTTATTGCTCACTAACGCTTCTTTTTTTGAACTTACGTGTATTATTGATGCGAACAGGTGGATAAACACTTTTACAACCGTATTTTCAAAGTTATAGTTATCTGAGCGTATCCATGTGATTGTCGACTGCACAGCTAAAACCGCGAGCCCTTTAATGGCAAGTAACACTTTAGCTTGGTGGTAGACCGCCGCAGGCTTATCAGGGTGTCGCTTTTTATACACGGACGAATAATCTGGCTCATTGGAGATCGGTAATACCCTAATGCCTTCCCAGCAATTAAAACATTGGTTTGCCACGCTAACCTCAAATAGCCCTTTCTTCTTTGCCATTCTTGATAAAAAACACAATTATCGAATGGTAAGTGACCGTTACTGCGATATCGCAGGTTTAAGTCATGAGGAAATCGTCGGCTTAAACGATTGCCAAGTGCTGGGTGAACAGTTTTATAAGAAGCTTGCACCATACTATCAGCGCGCGTTCAAAGGGGCACATGTCGAAGCCGAAATCACGCTCGATGAAACCGACCTTGAAACCAGTCTTCACTTTAGTCTTTCGCCAGTTTTTGAAGGTAACGACATTCGCTTTGTTGTTTTTCACGCTGTCGATACTTCAGAAAAGCAGATACTCGTTCGCTCCTTAGAAGAGTCCGAAAGTAAGTTTGCGAAGTTAACACAACTGCTACCAGACGGCTTACTGCTTATCGAAGATGATATTGTCATCTCTGCGAACCCCGCATCAGCGCGCCTTCTCGGACTTAACTCTCCTCATGAATTGTTGGGCGAAGAGCTAAGTCGTTTATTCATCGATGAAAACAGTAAAAAGGTATTTAGTCATCGATTGAGTACATTAATTTCTGACAAACCTTTTGTCTGCTTAACCAGTGCAAGATGCGGCTTTGAACGGAAAGTTCAGCTACACGCGGATTCCACGGCGATATTAGGTAGCGAATCTCAAATTATCCTAATTCAAGATGCTGATGATGCGCCCAAAAACCTGTCTTCTGCATCGAATGAAGACATACACATTGACTCGCTCACCAAACTCTACAACCGCTTTGGCTTCACCAAACGTTTGGAACAGCTGATCAAAAAGCAAACACCGCTTCTGGTGTTCTATTTGGATATCGATAACTTCAAAAACATTAATGACTCACTTGGTCACCATATTGGCGATAAAGTGATTCAAGAGGTATCGGCCCGTCTTAAACGGTTACTACCAAACCAAGCGATTATTGGTCATTTGGGTGGCGATGAGTTTGGCGTCATTCTGCCGGAGCCAGAAAATACCCGCATGGCTGAAATTTTGTCCGATCGCATTATCTCGTTGATCAACCAACCTTTCGACTTGCACCACTTCAGCAAACGCCTTGCCTGTTCAATTGGTAGCGTTCGATACCCTGAAGACGGACAAGATGCACGAATCCTACTACAAAATGCCGATACTGCGATGTATGAAGCCAAAGATCGTGGTAGAAATCGTCTGATCAAATTTAACGATCAAATGAACAAAGAAGCGCGTATGCGTTTGTGGCTTGAAATCGAACTGCAAAAAGCATTGCAGCAGAACGGTTTGGAAGTGTGGTATCAACCTAAGGTTAACGCGCGAGACTTCAGTATCAACGGCGCAGAAGCGCTCGTTCGTTGGAAGCATCCAGTCGAAGGGTACATTAGTCCTGGCTCATTCATTCCTGTCGCCGAGCGCGCTGGGTTAATCGAACACCTTGGACGTGTCGTGATGCGTGATGTTTTCAATACGGTAAAACGTTGGAAGCAACAAGGCATACTGCCAGGCCGTGTCGCCATCAACCTCTCTCCCGAGCAATTTGGCAACCCACAGCTGATCGACTTTATGGAAAAGCTGCTTCGCACTACCGAGCTTGATCCAAGCTGCATTACCTTCGAGCTAACCGAAAGTGCCGTGATGAGTGATAGCGAACATACACTGCAGATGTTGAATGCGATTAAAAAGCTTGGCTTCGCTCTCTCTATCGATGACTTTGGTACCGGCTACTCTTCTCTTTCCTACTTAGCGCGTTTCCCTATTGACGAGCTAAAAATCGACCGCGCTTTTATTAATGATATCGACACACTACCGAAACAAGTCACTGTGATTGAAAACATCATTAATCTGGGTAAGTCGCTCGACTTAACTGTCGTTGCCGAGGGGGTGGAAACCCACCAGCAAGCTACTTTGCTCTCTAACCTTCAATGTAATGCGATTCAAGGATTCCATTTTTATCGCCCGCAGCCAAAACATGAAATTGAAGAGCTGTTTGTACAGAATCGTCGTCACAAGAACTAACCCCGACCCGATACCCTTACTCGCAAGGGGTAAATATCGACTTTATTGAGCTAAACCTAACTTAGGTCAATTTCGCTATTCATAATTCTTCATAAAATGCGGACACCTTTTTATTCTCAATGATTGTGAGCATATGGAACTCTTGTGTCCCGCGGGTAACCTGCCTGCGTTAAAAACTGCGATTGATTGCGGTGCCGATGCCGTCTACATTGGTTTCAAAGATGATACCAACGCCCGTCACTTTGCTGGCCTCAACTTTAACGGCAAAAAGTTAGAAAAAGCGGTGCAATACGTTCATGACCGCAATAAAAAAATTCATGTCGCGTTGAATACCTTCGCTCATCCCAATGGCTTCGAGCGCTGGACGAACGCAGTAGACAATGCAGCGGCACTGGGTGTAGACGCGCTGATTGTTGCAGACATTGCAGTGCTGGAGTACGCGGCTCGCAAATATCCCGATCTGGAACTACACCTTTCAGTGCAAGCATCAGCGACCAACGTCGCAGCCATTGATTTTTACAAACAAAACTTCAACGTAAAACGGGTAGTGCTACCCCGCGTTTTATCGATTCATCAGGTCAAACAGCTCTCACGCAACATCACTAGCGATGTCGAGTTAGAAGTCTTTGCTTTTGGTAGCCTTTGCATCATGTCTGAAGGTCGCTGCTACCTATCGTCATACATGACAGGCGAGTCTCCAAACACTGTGGGAGCATGCTCTCCAGCTAAGTACGTTCGCTGGCAAGAAACAGAAAATGGTTTGGAATCCCGCCTTAACGACATTTTGATCGATCGCTACAGCACCGGTGAAAATGCGGGCTACCCTACCTTGTGTAAAGGCCGTTTCGAAGCAGAAATCGAAGGCGAGAAAAAACGCTACCACGCACTGGAAGAACCAACCAGTTTGAACACCCTCTCTATGCTGCCAGAACTATTTGCTGCAAATGTGGCGTCTGTAAAAATTGAAGGTCGCCAACGTAGCCCAGCTTACGTAGAACAAGTCACTCGAACATGGCGAGCCGCGATTGACCGTTACCAAGCAAACCCAGAAGCTTATCAAGTCGAAGCGGCTTGGGATGCCGCATTGGCAAACGTGTCTGAAGGTACGCAGACCACACTTGGTGCTTATCACCGCAAATGGCAGTAGAGGTTAAGATGGATAATTCAATGAAATACGCGCTTGGCCCGCTGTTGTACTTCTGGCCAAAACAAGACATCGAAGCGTTTTATGAACAAGCGAAATCAAGCTCCGCGGACATCATCTATCTTGGGGAAACCGTATGCTCAAAACGTCGAGAAATGAAGCCTTCGCATTGGCTTGAAATAGCAAAAGAGCTGTCTGCATCTGGCAAGCAAGTGGTGCTATCAACAATGGCACTACTAGAAGCTCCGAGTGAAGTAAACATAATGAAGAAGTACATCGACAACGGTGACTTCGCGATTGAAGCAAATGACGTATCTGCTGTTCAATTGGCATCAGAGCATAAAGTGCCTTTCGTCGTTGGCCCTGCAATCAATACTTATAACGCACACACGCTCAACTTATTTTTGAAGCAAGGTATGATGCGTTGGTGCATGCCTGTCGAGCTCTCTCGCGAATGGTTAAACGATACTTTGGTTCAGTGTGACGAGCTTGGTATTCGTAACAAGTTTGAAGTTGAGGTATTTAGCCACGGTTATTTGCCTTTAGCATATTCCGCTCGCTGTTTCACAGCCCGAGCTGAAAACCGAGCGAAAGACGATTGCGAAACCTGCTGTATCAAATACCCTACGGGTATCCAGGTCAGCAGCCAAGAAGGACAAGAAGTCTTTAACCTTAACGGCATTCAAACGCAATCAGGGTATTGTTATAACCTGATCAATGACTTACCAAGTATGCAAGGCCTGGTTGATGTGGTCCGATTAAGCCCTCTCGGTGTGAGTACACTTTCTGAGTTAGAGCATTTTCGCTCAAACGAGCACGGCGACAACCCTGAAAAACTTGAAAGCCGCCAATGCAATGGCTATTGGCATCAGCTAGCTGGCTTAGAAGTAAAAAACATTTAGCT
This sequence comes from Vibrio sp. Vb0667, assembly GCF_033391095.1. NCBI lineage: Bacteria > Pseudomonadati > Pseudomonadota > Gammaproteobacteria > Vibrionales > Vibrionaceae > Vibrio > Vibrio sp. Vb0667. The sequence goes on from NZ_JAWPOL010000010.1 coordinate 109,820, forward strand.
CCCCAAAAAAGAAAAGCGAGGCCCAACCTCGCTTTTCTCTATCAGCCATTGTTAACAGGCTTGCACTGTTGGCTCAGCCGAAGTTTCATAAAGCAGCTTTTTCACATCTCGCCACAACATACTGATCACGACCAAACTCAATGCAATGTTAGACAATGGGAAAGCTAACCAAATGCCTGTCACGCCGAAAAGTTTCGGCATAATGAATAAGAATGGCAACTGGACCAGCATGTTGCCTAGTGTTACAAACATAGCTTTGCTGCCTTTGTTTACTGATTGATAGTACGCGGCCGCCACAACTAAAAAACCATCTAAGAACAACGCAAACATGTGTAAACGAATCCCGATCACAGTGCTATCAATCAACTGTTGGTCAGCATTATTAAACACCGCAACCAGTTCGTACGGGAAAAGGTTCATCAAAACAACGAACGCCACCCCACCAAGCACAGATGTCCCCATCGCGACCTTTAATAACTTTCTGATGTTCTCCTGATTACGTGCACCGTGGTTGAAGCTCACTAAAGGCTGCATACCATTCGCAATTCCTTCGGCTATCAGATAGTAAACCGTCACGATGTACCCCAAAATGGCGTACGCTCCGATCAACATTGCACTTCCGTATTGAGCAAATAACGCGTTGTGCAGTGCCACCATCACAGAGCCGTAGGCGTACATAAAGAAACTTGATGTACCTATCATGATAATCTTTGGTGCAGCATCAACCTGAACTTTGAAGTCGCGGATACGAAGGCGTAATGTTGCTTTTGAAGTAAAGAAGTAACCAATACCGAGCACAGTGACCACTAATTGTGCAAGTGCAGTGGCAATAGCGGCTCCGGTTAACTCCCACTCCAACCAAGCAATAAATACGTAGTCTAATACGATGTTAATAACGGCACCGATGACCATCAAAATCGTTGCTAAGTTCGGGCTGTCGTCATTGCGTAACAGAAACGGAACTGCGATAGAACCCAACGTGAATACGCACGCGACAATCAGAATATGCAAATATTGCAGCGCAAGTTCAAACACTCGCCCTTCCGCACCTTGCCAGCGAATAAATTCATCCGAAAACAAGAACAATATTGTAGCAACGACCGGCATCAATGCCGCTAACAACGTCAATCCGGTCGTTAGGATTCGCTTAGCGCCTTCATGATCGTTCTCTCCTTGCTTGATCGAAGTCAGCGCGCCAGTCCCCACCCCAATCATCATTCCTATACCGAGGATCGAACCGATAATAGGCCACGCAACATTGATCCCAGCTAATCCGTCAGCGCCAACATAACGGCCAATAAAAATGCCATCAACTATTTGATACAAACCGTTTACGAGCATTGCTACGACGGTTGGAATCGTATATTTCCAAAACTGTCTATAAATTGAGTTTTGCATGACTGTCACCAGTAGTTAGCAAAGCTAACCATTTAATTAGCAAGACTAACTAAATGGTTAATTTAAATAAAAGAAAGATGAAACAACAAAAACTAAACCATACAGCTGAGGCCTTTGCTTTAGTTTAAAATGACTTATTACTCAATGCTTTATTCAATAAAGCTTGTAACTGTTCAGCTTCTTGCTGATTTAATTGTTGCATCATTTGGTCAGAGATATCTTTGTACACTACCTGCTCCAAAGACATTTTTTCTGCGACTTCTTCCGTAAGCAACACACGCTTAGCACGAGCATCCTCATTACATGCGATGCGTTTCACCAAACCCTTTTTTTCCAAACGCACAACCATTGTCGATGCGGAAGGCTTAGTCACTTGCAGCTCTTCTGCAAGATCGGTTATTCGCACACCCTCAGGGTAAACCTGAATCACACGTAAATAATCGAACTCATTAAAGCTTAGATGTGATAATGGATCTTCTTTGGCATAGACACGCCAAGCTTTGGCGCAAAAACGCTCTAAATCAATCAAGCTTTCTTCTAATGCCATAAAAGCCACCACCACTTAGTTAGCAAGGCTAACTATTTTAAATGAGTCACTCATCAAGTTCAATCATAAAAAAAGCCGCTCTCATCGAGCGGCTCTAAATCATTCAATTTCCAGCTTCTTGGCAGCCTTTAACTTGGCCAATCTATCTTGCTGTAATTGATCGTAAATTTGCGCCAACTCCAAGAAAGAATAGCGATGCTCAACATAATCGTAAACGTTGAACGAAATCGCGAGCTTATAAAGTGAGATGGCACTTGCGATATCACCTTCAAGCTGATTACGCTTTCCAAGGTAGAAATACGTTTCCGTCAATCGTTCAGCTAGGCGATAGTTCTCTCTCGTTCCATCCATAATTGCTTTAAGCGCGTCTTCGTCCGAGACGTCTCGTAGCATGATGGCAACAAGAACCCATCCCCACTCTTCACTACGATCTCGTAAATAACGCTGTTGAAGATTGGCTTTTGCTTGCTCTGGATTTTGCTCAGCTTCGATGATGTACAGCCATAATGAACGAAAAGGATCCGTTGGCATTTCTTGATAATGCTTGGTCATATCTTCTAAAGCGAGATCGATTCTGCCACCATAATACAGTGCAATCGCACGGTTGCGCTCAGCATAGGTATTATCAGGAGCCAACTCTATGGTCGAGTCAAACGCTTCATATGCCGCATCAAACTCTCCTACTTGGGTAAAGTATACTCCCAAAAGATTGAAGATGTCCGGCTGAGCAGGATTCAACTGCAAAGACTGGTTAAAGTCCAAACGGGCAAGATCACGTAAACCAACGCTGTCGTAGTAGCTACCGCGCTCATAATGCATTTTAGCGCGCACTTCATCACTAAGGTCGGGACGTTGTAGCAACTGCGAGAGACGCGCGATTTGTACTTCTTGTTGAACACTAGGCTGAAGTGGCACCGCCATCGGTGGATATAACCACTTTTGTGCTGATTGTTGAGAAGTATTTGCACAACCGGTCAGCGCGATAGCAACACATAAAATTGCGGTTTGAAACCATTTCACTAATTGATACTCCTGTTTGGACCGCTCAAGATTTATTTCTCTTAATGCAATATAGGCGATAACCTCGTTTGAGGTTAATACATCGAAACAAACCAAAAAAGGGGAGCGAAAATGCTCCCCTTTTATAACATGCTTTCAGGCCCTTAATCTAATAAAAGGCTGAAAGTCTCATTTTGTCTTACTCATCTTTAGCAGCTGGTGCTTCAGCAGCAGCTTCTTCAGCTGGCTTTTCTACCGCTTCTTTCATGCTTAGACGTACACGGCCTTGGCGGTCGATTTCAAGAACTTTAACTTGAACTTCTTGACCTTCAGCTAGGTAGTCAGACACTTTCTCTACGCGTTTTTCTGCGATTTGAGAAATGTGTACAAGACCATCTTTGCCTGGAAGAACCGTTACGAATGCACCGAAGTCTGCTAGACGTGCAACTTTACCTGTGTAGATACGGCCCACTTCAACTTCAGCAGTGATCTCTTCGATACGGCGGATAGCTTCTTTCGCAGCAGTGCCTTCAGTTGCCGCAATCTTGATAGTACCGTCGTCTTCGATTTCGATAGTTGTACCAGTCTCTTCAGTTAGAGCACGGATAACTGCACCACCTTTACCGATAACGTCTTTGATCTTCTCAGCGCTGATCTTCATCGTGTGAATACGCGGAGCAAATTCAGAGATGTCTTCACGAGCACCAGAGATAGCTTCATCCATTACAGATAGGATGTGCTTACGTGCGCCTTGAGCTTGGTTAAGCGCAATTTGCATGATTTCTTTAGTGATGCCTTCGATCTTGATGTCCATTTGAAGTGCAGTGATACCAGTGTTAGTACCTGCTACTTTAAAGTCCATGTCACCTAGGTGGTCTTCATCGCCAAGGATGTCAGAAAGTACAACGAAATCGTCACCTTCTTTAACAAGACCCATTGCAATACCAGCAACAGATGCTTTGATTGGTACACCTGCGTCCATAAGCGCAAGAGAAGTACCACATACTGAAGCCATTGAAGATGAACCGTTAGATTCAGTGATTTCCGATACAACACGTACTGTGTATGGGAACTCATCAACAGAAGGCATTACTGCAGCAATACCACGCTTCGCCAGTTTACCGTGGCCGATTTCACGACGCTTAGGAGAACCTACAAAACCAGTTTCACCTACACAGTATGGAGGGAAGTTGTAGTGCAGTAGGAAGTGATCTTTACGCTCACCAGTTAGCTCATCGATGATTTGAGCATCACGCTGAGTACCTAGCGTTGCCGTAACGATCGCCTGAGTTTCACCACGAGTGAATAGCGCGCTACCGTGAGTACGAGGAAGAACACCAGTACGTACATCTAGTGCACGAACCATGTCTTTTTCACGGCCATCGATACGAGGGTTACCTGCAATAATACGGCTACGTACTACTGTCTTCTCTAGATCATGGAAGATAGTGTGGATTTCTTTTGTGTCTGCTTCAGGATCTTCAGCAAGAAGAACTTCATTTACTTCCGCAGCGATCTCATGGATGCGGTCGTAACGAGCCATTTTCTCAGTAATTTGGTAAGCTTCAACAAGTTTAGCTTCTGCTAGATCAGCAATCTTATTTTTAAGCGCTGTGTTCTCTTCAGGAGCAACCCAATCCCAAGCAGGAGTTGCAACTTCTGCTTTGAATTCGTTGATAGCTTGAATAGCAACTTGTTGTTGGTCATGACCATAAACAACCGCCGCTAGCATTTCTTCTTCAGTTAGGTTGTCCGCTTCTGACTCAACCATCAGTACTGCTGACTCTGTACCTGCAACAACAAGGTCAAGCTTAGAAGTTTCTAGTTCAGTTTGGCTAGGGTTAAGTACAAGCTGACCATCGATATGACCAACACGCGCCGCACCGATAGGGCCGTTGAATGGAATGCCAGAGATAGCAAGAGCAGCAGAAGTACCGATCATTGTAACGATATCTGGCTGAACATCTGGGTTTACAGACATTACTGTCGCGATAACCTGAACTTCGTTTTTAAACGCGTCTGGGAATAGCGGACGGATTGGACGGTCGATTAGACGAGCTGTTAGCGTTTCGCCTTCAGAAGGACGACCTTCACGTTTGAAGAAGCCGCCTGGAATTTTACCCGCAGCGTAAGTACGCTCTTGGTAGTTAACCGTTAGTGGGAAGAAGTCTTGACCTGCAACGGCTTCTTTTTTACCTACAACAGATACGAATACAGACGTATCATCCATTGTGACCATAACTGCTGCTGTAGCTTGACGTGCAATAACGCCAGTTTCTAAAGTAACTGTGTGGTTACCGTACTGGAACGTTTTAACAACTGGTTTTTCGAACATTGTTATTCCTTGTTTCTAATCTTCCTTTAGTGCTTAAAGAAATCTTAGATGTGTTAATTGACACTCAAGGCATTACGAATCGCGACTAGTAAAAAGAAACTCGGAAATTCCTTTTGAATAGTCGCGACCTTTTGGTCGACGTGGTTGACTGTAATGCTATGAGCTTTTGAGAAAACCTCTTACAAGGTTTAGCCGCCAGTATTATAACGGCATAAGTCTAATTTGGCTAAATTTAGGCAACAAAAAAGGGGCATAAAGCCCCTTTTTAGACAAACTGCTATGCAGTCGCTGATTAGCGACGTAGGCCTAGACGTTTGATTAGGTCTTGGTAGCGAGCTAGGTTTTTACCTTTTAGGTAATCTAGAAGCTTACGACGACGAGAAACCATGCGTAGAAGACCACGACGGCTGTGGTGATCGCCTTTGTGCGCTTTGAAGTGACCTTGTAGGTGGTTGATAGAAGCTGTAAGTAGAGCTACTTGAACTTCTGGTGAACCAGTGTCGCCTTCGCCTTGTGCGTATTCTGCAACGATTGCTGCTTTAGTTTCTGCATTCAGAGACATAATTCTCTCCTAATAAGAGTAGGTTTAAAGTTGTAGCAGCCAATCTCTGATTCAGCCGCTACGCGAAGCGCGGATTATAGGGAAATTTCCTATCTCGTGCAATATAAAAATACCGACACTCAGGTCGGTATTTTCAATCATTTACTTGGATGCAACGTCATCTCGGAACACGACCAATCGCTTAGGAGCGATTTTGCCATCTTCGTTCATTTCGCCAACGCCAATAAACAAGCGTTCTTCACCCATAGTAAGGCGAAGTGAGCCCTCAGTCGGAGCACCAAATACTTGAACGGGCTGCCCATGTTGGACCATATTCGCCAGTTCAGGCACCAAGTTGACTTCTGGTAAGTCTTCTACCGCTGTATCCATTGGCAAAAGCAGTGGGTCCAGTAGCTCTCGAGGCGCTCGTTCCTCGCGGTGAGCTTGCTCTAGCAACTCATTTAGTTGCTCAAGTGTTACCATATTCTCGTAAGGGTATTTAGCAACACCAGTACGACGAAGCATAGTTACGTGCGCACCACAACCTAACATTTCGCCCAGATCATCAACGATAGTACGAATATAGGTACCTTTAGAGCAGTGCACTTCCATCTCTACTTCATCGCCTTCAAAACGGTGAAGAACAATCTCATATACCGTGATCTTACGAGATTCACGCGGAACTTCGATGCCTTTACGAGCGTATTCATACAAGGGTTTACCTTGATACTTCAACGCAGAGAACATGGAAGGCACTTGATCAGATTCACCACGGAACTGATCGATGCACGCTTCTAGCTTGTCTAACGTAACATCGACTGGACGCGTCTCTACAACTTCACCATCCGAGTCAGATGTATTGGTACGTTCACCCAGCTTTGCGATCACGCGGTAGCGTTTATCAGAATCAAGAAGAAACTGAGAAAATTTTGTCGCTTCACCCAAGCAAATTGGCAGCATGCCTGTCGCTAATGGGTCCAAGGCTCCAGTGTGGCCTGCTTTCTCGGCAAAGTAGATTCGCTTTACTTTTTGCAGTGCATCATTGGAAGAGATACCTGTTGGTTTGTCCAACAGTATAACACCATTAATTGGACGACCTTTACGACGACGAGCCATTATTCTTCGTCCTCACGACCAGAATCTTTTTGCTTTTGTTTGTCTGAACTAACGACTTCAGACACTAGGTTAGACATACGCATACCTTCAACCAGCGTATTGTCATAGTGGAAGCGGATTTCTGGCGTTAAACGTAGACGAATACGCTTACCTAACATCATGCGAATGTGCACTTCGTGCTCACGTAGCGCTGCTAGACATGATTCTGGTGTTTGCTCACCCACACACAGGAAGGTCACAAATACTTTTGCGTAAGCTAGGTCACGAGAGACTTCTACGTCTGAGATCGTCACCATGCCAAGGCGAGAGTCACGAACTTCACGTTGAAGGATCATCGCTAGTTCTTTTTGCAGCTGCTGTGCAACGCGCTGCGTGCGGCTAAATTCTTTTGACATATCTTTACTCTTATATAGAAAGAATGGGGGGTTGGTCAAAGCCAGCCCCCCATGGTGTATTCAACAACCAATTACTACTTATCTTTCAAAGACAATATTAGTAATTTTAGTCAATTAGTCTAGAGTACGTTTAATTTCAACGATTTCGAAGACTTCGATTTGGTCACCAACGCGAACATCATTGTAGTTCTTAACGCCGATACCACATTCGTAGCCATTCTTAACTTCTTGAACGTCATCTTTGAAACGACGTAGTGACTCTAGTTCACCTTCGTAAATAACAACGTTATCACGTAGTACACGGATTGGGTTGTTACGCTTGATCACACCTTCTGTAACCATACAACCAGCGATAGCGCCCAGTTTCGGTGACTTAAACACGTCACGAACTTCAGCAAGACCAATGATCTCTTGCTTGAATTCTGGAGCAAGCATACCGCCCATTGCTTGTTTCACTTCATCAATCAATTGGTAAATGATTGAGTAGTAACGTAAGTCAACAGCTGCGGCTTCAACAGCACGGCGAGCAGAAGCATCTGCACGAACGTTAAAGCCAAGGATGATTGCGTTTGAAGCTTCCGCTAGTACTACGTCAGTTTCCGTAATACCACCTACACCAGAACCAACGATGTTCACTTTAACTTCGTCAGTAGATAGCTTAACTAGTGAGTCTGCGATTGCTTCTACAGAACCTTGAACGTCTGCTTTAAGTACAACGTTAAGTTCAGCAACTTCACCAGCAGTCATGTTAGAGAACATGTTCTCTAGTTTAGATTTCTGCTGACGAGCAAGTTTCACTTCACGGAACTTACCAGCACGGTAGTTAGCTACTTCACGCGCTTTACGCTCGTCACGAACTACTGTTGCTTCATCACCTGAAGATGGTACACCTGAAAGACCTAGGATCTCTACAGGGATAGATGGGCCAGCCGAAGTAATTTCTTTACCTAGCTCATCACGCATTGCACGAACACGGCCGTATTCTTGACCACAAAGAACGATGTCGCCTTTGTTTAGTGTACCTGATTGAACAAGTACTGTTGCAACTGGACCACGACCTTTATCTAGGCGAGATTCAACAACAACACCAGATGCCATGCCTTCAGCTACAGCTGTAAGTTCAAGAACTTCAGACTGAAGAAGGATTGCTTCTAGAAGACCATCGATGTTTGTACCCTGTTTAGCAGAGATGTGAACGAACATGTTCTCACCGCCCCACTCTTCAGGAATAACGTCGTATTGAGCAAGCTCGTTCTTAACGTTATCTGGGTTCGCGTCTTCTTTATCGATCTTGTTCACAGCAACAATTAGAGGAACGCCTGCCGCTTTCGCGTGCTGAATCGCTTCTACTGTTTGTGGCATTACGCCATCGTCTGCTGCAACTACAAGAACAACGATATCTGTTGCTTGAGCACCACGAGCACGCATTGCAGTAAACGCTGCGTGTCCAGGAGTATCAAGGAACGTGATCATGCCGTTGTCTGTTTCAACGTGGTACGCACCAATGTGCTGAGTAATACCACCCGCTTCGCCAGAAGCAACGTGTGTGCGACGGATGTAGTCAAGTGTTGACGTTTTACCGTGGTCAACGTGACCCATGATAGTAACAACTGGAGCACGTGGAACTGCTTCCGCGTTAGTGTCACGGTCAGATAGTACCGCTTCTTCCAGTTCGTTCTCTTTACGAAGAACTACTTTATGGCCCATTTCTTCAGCAACAAGTTGTGCTGTTTCTTGGTCGATCACTTGGTTGATAGTCGCCATAGCGCCCATCTTCATCATTACTTTGATAACTTCTGTCGCTTTAACCGACATCTTGTTAGCAAGTTCTGATAGAACGATCGTTTCGCCAATTACAACGTCTTGCTTAGCAACCGTTGCTGACTTATCAAACCCGTGCTGCATTGAAGTCGGCTTAGCAAGTTTGCCCTTACGACCTCTACCGCCACGTTGGTTGTTACGGCCACCGCGAGCTTGGTCGTCTTTACCCGAAGCTGCTTTTTTCTTCTTACGACGACCGCCTTCTACTTTGCGATCTGCTTCATCTTCGGCTTCACGTGCGTATTGTGAAGTCGTTACATGGTAATCTGTATCTTCCATATCACCCTTTTTCTCTTCTGCAGCAGACCAACGCTCTTTATTCTTTTCAGCCAATTCGCGAGCTTCTTCAAGCTTGCGCTGACTTTCCTCTTCAGCCTTACGCTTAGCTTCTTCTTCCTGACGACGTTTAAGCTCGTCGGCCTCTTTTCGCGCTGCTTCTTGCTTAATTTTCTCTTCAGCATCACGCTTTGCTTTTTCTTCAGCATTACGTTGTGCATTCGTATCTACGTCTCGCTTCGCTTTTTCTTCAGCTTCACGTTTCGCTTTTTCTTCCGCTTCACGTTTTGCAGCTTCTTCAGCTTCACGTTTCGCAGCTTCTTCAGCTTCACGTTTTGCAGCTTCTTCTGCTGCACGTTTTGCTGCTTCTTCTGCTTCACGTTGTGCTGCTTCTTCAGCTTCACGTTTCGCTTCATCTTCAATTGTGCTGCGCTTCACGTATGTACGTTTTTTGCGCACCTCAACCTGAACATTCTTACTCTTACCACCACCCGCGTTCACACTAAGTGTACTACGAGTTTTACGCTGAAGCGTAAGGCGAGTCGGCTCTGAATCACCTGATTTATCACCGTGTTCTTTCTTTAAATGAGAGAGAAGCTTCTGCTTCTCTTCATCAGTAACATTGTCAGAGCTCGCCTTTTTAATGCCAGCGTCAGCAAGTTGTTCAATCAAGCGGTCGACTGGCGTACCAATCTCATCACTCAGTGCTTTAACTGTTAATTGTGTCATGCCGCTTCCTCCTTGCCGAAAATTATGCTTCTTCGCCGAACCAACAGATGTTACGTGCGGCCATAATTAGCTCACCTGCACGTTCTTCGGTCAGGCCTTCGATACCTTCTAAATCGTCAATACCTTGGTCAGCAAGATCTTCCAGTGTCGCTACACCTTTCGCTGCCAATTTAAATGCCATCTCACGCTCAAGACCTTCAAGTGCAAGTAGGTCCTCAGCTGGTTCTAGACCTTCAAAAGACTCTTCTTGTGCTAGTGCGATCGTCGTTAGTGCATCTTTTGCACGTCCACGAAGCTCTTCGATTAGTTCTTCATTCAAACCATCGATTTCTAGTAGCTCGTTAACTGGCACGTATGCGATTTCTTCTAGCGTTGAGAAACCTTCTTCAACAAGAAGTTGAGCGAAGTCTTCTTCAATATCTAGGTACTTCATGAAGTTTTCAATAGATGCTTGTGATTCTTCAGCGTGTTTCTTCTGAAGATCAGCAACTGTCATAACATTCAGTTCCCAACCGGTTAGTTGAGATGCTAGACGCACGTTTTGACCGTTACGACCAATAGCTTGCGCTAGGTTGTCAGCTTCAACTGCGATGTCCATTGAGTGTGCATCCTCATCAACGATGATAGAAGCAACATCAGCTGGCGCCATTGCGTTGATAACGAATTGAGCTGGGTTATCATCCCAAAGAACGATATCGATACGCTCCCCACCAAGTTCGCCAGAAACAGCTTGTACACGTGCACCACGCATACCAACACACGCACCTACAGGGTCGATACGTTTGTCATTTGTTTTGACAGCGATCTTAGCGCGAGAACCAGGATCACGTGCTGCGCCTTTAAGCTCGATAATATCTTCTGCGATTTCAGGCACTTCAACACGGAACAGTTCTGCCAACATTTCTGGCTTAGAACGAGTGATGAACAATTGGAAACCACGTGCTTCAGGCGCGACTTTGTAAAGAAGGCCACGTACGCGGTCGCCTGGACGGAAGTTTTCACGAGGAAGTTGGTCATCACGCAGGATTACCGCTTCAGCGTTATTACCAAGATCAAGCACGATTGTGTCACGGTTTACTTTTTTCACGACACCAGTGATTAGATCACCTTCATTGTCGATGAACTGTTCAACGATTTGTGCGCGCTCAGCTTCACGAACTTTTTGAACGATAACTTGTTTAGCAGTTTGAGTCGTAATACGGTCAAACGTTACAGATTCGATTTCGTCTTCTACGTAGTCGCCAAGCCCGATTGAGTCATCTTCGTATTGCGCTGCTTCTAGTGAGATCTCTTTTGTAGGGTTCTCAACGTCATCAACAACTAACCAACGGCGGTAAGTGACAAACTCACCGGTTTTACGGTCAATGGCAACACGTACGTCGATTTCGATTTCGTATTTTTTCTTTGTAGAAGTTGCTAGAGCAATCTCAAGAGCCTCAAAGATACGCTCACGAGGTACCGCTTTTTCGTTCGATACCGCTTCTGCTACCGCTAAAATTTCTTTACTCATTGTATTTAGCCTCTAAGCTTAAACTTTTTTAGGGAACTAAAATTTAGGGATCAGGTTAGCTTTGGAAATGTTACTTAGAGCAAACTCTTCTTGCTGACCGTCTACAGTAATTGTCACTGTTTCGCCATCAACACCGTGGATAATACCTTTCCACTTACGACGGTTTGCTACAGCCATTTTCAATACGATGCTGACCTCGTGACCAATAAATTGCTCGTAATGTGCTGCTTTAAAAAGTGGTCTTTCTAAACCTGGAGAAGACACTTCTAGGCTGTAAGCAACAGAAATTGGATCTTCAACGTCTAAAACTGCACTAACTTGGTGGCTAACTTCTGCACAGTCGTCTACGTTAATACCATTTTCATGGTCAATGTAGATACGTAACGTTGAGTGCGCGCCTGCACGAATGAATTCTAATCCAACTAACTCATAACCTGATGCCGCTACTGGCGCGTCAAGCATTTCAGTAAGTTGTCTTTCTAAACCAGTCATTTAACCACTCCAGAAACAAAAAAAGGGCTCAGAGCCCAATCAAAAAACCAAGCAGTATCTGAGCTATTTCAAAAAGCTCAGATAACAAAAAACCCCGATAGTCGGGGTTTTATGCTGCTGGACCCTGATACGTTAAGAATAGCCAACAATTGCTTTTCTTAACTCGTAGTGTGGTTAGCACTACGCAAACTCGCCAATCTACGATTTCCTTTTAAGGAAAGAGATTGGTTGCGGGGGCCGGATTTGAACCGACGACCTTCGGGTTATGAGCCCGACGAGCTACCAAGCTGCTCCACCCCGCGTCCGACTTGCTGAGCATTATACTCGCAAACAAGTGATTTACAAGTTTGTAAATACATGGTGCCGAGAGAGGGACTCGAACCCTCACACCTAAGGCACTAGCACCTCATGCTAGCGTGTCTACCAATTTCACCATCTCGGCATCAAAACCTTACAGCTTATTGAGGAATTTCATCACCCGCAGGGGCAGGAACTTCACTCGCTGCGTCCTTAACTTGTTCAACAACTGGTTGACCTAACGTTGGGTCTACCCATTGTGATTCAGTCTGGTGCGTAGACATACGACCAAGTAACAAGCTAACGATAAAGAATACGGTTGCTAAAATAGCAGTTGTTCGGGTTAAGAAATTACCTGAGCCGCCAGCACCAAACACTGTGTTTGAAGCACCAGCACCGAACGAGGCTCCCATATCTGCGCCTTTACCTTGTTGAATCAACACAAGGCCAATCACACCAAGCGCTGCCAACAGGTAAATCACAAGTAGAACTGAAAACATTTTTTCCACCTATGTTCCGAATTGTTGAGCCAGCGCCGTTCAAAAGAACAAATCATAATGAACAAGGCTAGCGACCTCCTAACGGGAGGCGGAGCAATACTAGCGAAAGCCAGTAACGCTGACAAGGGAAAATTAGTAAAAAATCAATGCCAATGCGTTAAGCGCTCAAAAAAAGGGCAAAAGATGCCCTTTTCATTCAAGACATGCTTTAACGCAATGATTAACAACTTGCTTTAACAGCCTCAGCGATTTTCAATGCTGAGTGTTGAACTAGTTCACCATCTTCGCCTTCCACCATAACGCGGATCAAAGGCTCAGTGCCAGACTTACGCAGCAGTACACGCCCTTTATCACCAAGTGTCGCCTCTACTTCAGCGACAGCGTTTAATACAGCTGTAGCTTCAAGAGGGTTACTTTCTCCTGAGAAACGGACATTTTCTAAAACCTGAGGATATAATGTCATTCCTTGCGATAGTTCATATAAAGACATATCGCTGCCAATTACAGAAGCAAGTACTTGAAGTGCAGCAACAATCGCATCGCCGGTTGTGACTTTATCTAATAAGATCACATGGCCTGAGTTTTCAGCACCAATTTTCCAACCTTTTTCTAGCAGTTGCTCCATGACATAACGGTCACCAACAGCAGCACGTACAAACGGAATGCCTAGCTGCTTTAAACCATTTTCCATACCCAAGTTAGTCATTAGTGTACCAACAACACCACCCTTTAGCTCACCACGACGAAGTGCATCACGAGCGATGATATAAGCAATTTGGTCACCATCAACTTTGTTACCTAGGTGGTCGACCATAATGATGCGGTCACCATCACCATCAAATGCGAGACCAAGATGCGCTTGCTCTTCAACAACACGCTGTTGAAGAGCTCGTACGTCTGTTGCGCCCACTTTTTCATTAATGTTGATGCCGTTAGGCTCTACGCCCATAGCGATAACTTCTGCCCCAAGTTCTTTGAAAACATTTGGAGCGATGTGGTACGTTGCACCGTGCGCACAGTCTACTACGATCTTAAAGTTCGCAAGGCTCAACTCAGATGGGAAAGTACTCTTACAGAATTCGATGTAACGACCAGCTGCATCATTTAGGCGGGTTGCTTTACCAAGCTCAGCAGACTCCACACATTCAATTTCTTTATCTAACTCAGCTTCGATCGCCAATTCGATATCGTCAGGTAGCTTAGTACCCTCAGAAGAAAAGAATTTAATGCCGTTGTCGTAATATGGGTTATGTGATGCAGAAATCACAATACCAGCCTCGGCACGGAAAGTCTGAGTTAAATATGCCACAGCTGGAGTTGGCATGGGACCAGTAAATGTTGCTTTAAGTCCCGCAGCTGCAAGGCCAGCCTCTAGTGCAGATTCAAGCATATAACCTGAAATACGTGTATCTTTACCTATGATAACTTTCTTTGTGCCTTGTTTCGCTAGTACACGACCAGCAGCCCAGCCAAGCTTAAGTACGAAGTCTGGAGTGATTGGGTATTGTCCTACTTTACCGCGCACACCGTCAGTACCAAAGTAACGTCTTTCATTCGACATAAACTTTCCTTTATTATTTTTAAATATTGTTTTTCGTCATCTCAACAACTTTCATCGCTTCGATTGTCTCTTCAAAGTCATGCACGCGAATGATCTGCGCGCCTTTCATCGCGGCAATCGTAGCACAAACGACACTTGCGTTCGTACACTCTGCCGCTGGCTTGTCTAACAGTTTGAAGATCATGGATTTACGAGACATGCCAGCCAAAATAGGCAGGCCGAATTCATGAAACTTTTCAAGATGAGCAAGCATATGATAATTGTGTTCGATTGTTTTGCCAAAGCCAAACCCAGGATCGAGAATCAGTTGAGATTTATCAATCCCTGCTGCTTCACACGCCGCGATACGTTCTTCTAGAAAAGCCGACACGTCCCCCATTAAATCATCATAATGAGGGTCAACTTGCATGGTCCTAGGCTGACCTTTCATATGCATCAGACAAATTGGAAGGTTTGCTTCTGCTGCGACTTCCAGAGCACCTGGCTCTTGCAGCGAGCGGATGTCATTGATCAAATCAGCCCCAGCATCAATTGCTTGACGCATCACTTCTGCTTTACTGGTGTCAACGGAAATCCATACATCATATTTTTCACGAATGGCTTTGATTACTGGGACAACACGCCTAAGCTCTTCTTCCAAAGACACATCCGGTGCACCAGGTCTTGTTGATTCACCACCAACATCAACAATACTTACACCAGCCTTTATCATTTTATCAACTTGAGCAAGAGCAAGTTCAATTGAGTTGTATTTACCGCCATCCGAAAAGGAATCCGGTGTCACATTTAGAATGGCCATGACATGTGGACGCGAAAGGTCCAAAGATTTGTTATTTGCTGTAATCATCATCATAAACACAAAAACCCCGAGATAACTCGGGGTTTAATATTATCGATACTCTTTATTCAGAGTCTTTCTTTTCAGGCGCTTCGTTAGAAGTTGTTTCAGAAGAGCTAGGCTGTTCTGCATCTTTCGCAGTCTCCGTTGCTTCTTCTTTAACTTCTTGCTTTGCTTGAGGCTTGTCGCTGTCTTCTGGTTTGCTTGCTGAGTTATCACTCCAGCCCGCAGGCTCACGAATTTCAGCTTTGCGCTCCATTAAGTCATCAATCTGGCGAGCATCAATGGTTTCATACTTCATCAGCGCATCTTTCATCGCATGCATGATATCCATGTTCTCTTGAAGAATCTTCTTCGCACGATCGTAGTTGCGGTCAATGATCTGACGAACTTCGTCATCAATCAACTTCGCTGTATCGTCAGACACATGTTTAGTCTGAGTTACACTACGCCCTAAGAACACTTCGCCTTCATCTTCTGCATACAGCAGAGGGCCAAGCTTTTCAGAGAAACCCCATTGAGTAACCATCTTACGAGCAATATCTGTTGCGCGCTCGATATCATTAGAAGCACCGGTTGATACTTTGTCAGCACCGTAGATAAGTTCTTCTGCTAAACGACCACCGTACAAGCTAGAAATCATTGATTCTAGGTGTTGGCGAGACATACTCACGCGGTCCTGCTCTGGAAGGTACATTGTTACACCCAACGCACGACCACGTGGAATGATAGACACTTTGTACACTGGATCGTGTTCAGGAACCAAGCGACCAACAATCGCGTGACCCGCTTCGTGGTATGCGGTTGACTCTTTCACTTCCTCAGACATCACCATTGAACGGCGCTCAGCACCCATCATGATTTTGTCTTTCGCCAGTTCAAACTCAACCATAGAAACGTTGCGCTTGTTACCGCGCGCAGCAAACAGGGCTGCTTCGTTAACTAAGTTTGCTAGGTCAGCACCAGAGAAGCCTGGAGTACCACGTGCGATGAGAGAAGGCTCTACATCACCCGCTAGAGGGACCTTACGCATGTGAACTTTTAGGATCTGTTCACGGCCACGTACATCTGGAAGACCAACTACCACTTGGCGGTCAAAACGACCAGGACGCAGTAACGCAGGGTCCAGCACATCCGGACGGTTAGTCGCAGCGATAACGATAATACCTTCGTTACCTTCGAAACCATCCATCTCAACGAGCATTTGGTTTAGTGTTTGTTCACGTTCATCATGACCACCACCAACACCTGCGCCACGTTGACGACCTACCGCATCGATCTCATCGATAAAGATGATACAAGGTGCGGCTTTCTTTGCTTGTTCAAACATGTCACGCACACGAGATGCACCAACACCAACGAACATTTCTACGAAATCAGAACCAGAGATAGTAAAGAATGGTACTTTCGCCTCACCGGCAATGGCTTTCGCTAGAAGCGTTTTACCCGTACCAGGAGGACCAACCATTAGAACACCCGTTGGAATCTTACCGCCCAGCTTTTGGAAGCGGCTTGGATCGCGTAGGTAGTCCACCAGCTCTTTCACGTCTTCTTTTGCTTCGTCACAACCTGCAACGTCAGCAAAAGTTGTCTTGATTTGTTCTTCGCTCATCATTCGAGCTTTGCTCTTACCAAAAGACATGGCGCCTTTACCACCGCCGCCTTGCATTTGACGCATGAAGAAAATCCATACACCAATTAGTAAGATCATTGGGAACCAAGAGATGAAGATAGTACCCAGCAAGCTTTGCTCTTCTGGAGGCGTGCCTTGTACTTTCACGTTTTGGTTAATTAGGTCATCTAGAAGCTTTTGGTCATACACTGGCATGTAAGTGACCATTTTGGCACCGCCGCCACGACGAACAAAGCTAATTTCACCGTCTTTAAAAGTTGCTTCTTGAATCTGGCCTTGGCCAACTTCCTGTACAAACGTGGTGTAATCCACGGTTCTGCCATTGCTTTCTCCAGGGCCAAAGCTCTGGAATACCGACATCAATACGACGGCGATAACAAGCCACAGAATTAAATTTTTTGCCATGTCACTCAAGGTGTAAGCCTCTCGATAACTAATTGTAATTAAAGGTAGGGTACTACAGTTCATTAACTGTAGCTATAGTGTTAACACGCTCTCAAGAGAGCAAAATGGTTAACCTTTGTAACCAGTGGCTACGACGAAGACCTCTCGAGAGCGAGCTCGCGATGAGTCTGGTTTTCTAATTTTTACGGCTTTAAACATGTCTCGGACTTCTTTCACATACTGATCGAAGCCTTCCCCTTGGAAAACCTTTACGACAAAGCTACCATTAGGCGCTAGAACTTGTCGACACATATCTAAAGCTAATTCAACTAAATACATAGCGCGAGGTTGATCAACAGAATTGTTTCCCGCGATGTTAGGCGCCATATCAGACATTACTACGTCTACCATGGAAGGTTGGATCCTTTCTAGCAAAGCTTCCAATACCGCATCATCACGAAAGTCGCCTTGTAAAAAGCTAACGCCAGCAATCGGGTCCATAGGAAGCAAGTCACACGCGATGATCTGACCACTGTCCCCTACTATCTTAGCAGCATATTGAGACCATCCGCCCGGCGCAGCCCCCAAGTCGACGACTGTCATTCCAGGCTTTAACAATTTATCTTTCGTTTGAATCTCATCGATCTTGAAATAAGCACGTGAGCGGTAGCCTTTTTTTCGGGCTTCATTCGCGTATTTATCATCAAAGTGTTCTTTCAACCAACGACCAGAACTAGCCGAATGTTTTTGTTTACTCATTTTAATCCCAACAAGGCACAAATTGGAGCTATTGTTTTAATAGGCGCTACCTATTACTCAATAAATTATAGTCTTCAGCAATAGATGGCGTTAATATAGCTTTTTTCAACCCTTATTTTAAAGAAAATTGGCCGCGTAATGAACCTAAGCACCAAACAAAAGCAGCACCTTAAAGGCCTAGCTCACAGTTTAAAACCTGTTGTGCTAATGGGCGCAAATGGACTTACAGAAGCCGTGCTAGCAGAAATTGAAATCGCTCTTAACCATCACGAACTTATCAAAGTAAAAGTTGCTTCGGAAGATCGTGAAACAAAACAGCTAATCATCGACGCTATCGTACGTGAGACGGGCGCTGAAAAAGTTCAGACTATTGGTAAAGTGCTTGTGCTATACCGCCAGTCTGAAGAGCGTAAAATCGAAATCCCTCGTAAGTAACTCTACTTACGTTGCTGAAGAAAAAAGGTCGCCTGAGGCGACCTTTTTGCGTTTTATCAGAGTAGTAATGCTACTCCAAACGACTTAGATATATTCTACTCGGTCAATTTCGAAGTCTTTCGCGCCACCCGGAGTTTGAATAGCAACTTCATCGCCTTCCATCTTACCAATCAGGCCACGAGCAATAGGTGAGCTCACTGAAATGCGACCTGCTTTGATATCGGCTTCGTCATCACCAACGATTTGGTACGTTTTTTCTTCTTCGGTGTCGATATCAATCAAGGTTACGGTTGAACCAAAAATAACTTTACCCGTGTTCTCCATCTTCGTTACATCAATAACTTGAGCAACTGACAGTTTGTATTCAATGTCACGGATTTGTGCTTCACAAATGCCCTGCTCTTCACGAGCGGCGTGATATTCAGCATTCTCTTTTAAATCACCTAGCTCACGAGCTTCAGCAATTGCCTCTGAGATCTGAGGACGTAGTTTAAGTAGACGATCGAGTTCTGCACGTAGCTTTTGCTCGCCACGTAGTGTCATTGGAACTTTTTCCATTTTATAACCTCAAGCCCAAATGGGTCTTTGGACAAAAAAAGCCCACCCTGTCATAGGACTGGGTAGTGCGCTTAAAGATGTATTTCGTTTAGTGTAAACAAACTCCCGGACGAAATCATCTTAATTCGAAAGACAGCAAGACTATGCCTTTTCGGCATAATGATATAACTCACTTTTAGAGCGGTTCTAGGGCGAATCACCTTCTCAATTTATTGAAAAACAACACTGTTCATTACACCAAAAACCTCAAAAAAGATAAAAACTAATCAATGTCAGGCCAATGTCATTGCCAATAATTTCAATCAAAAACAGTAATTTAAATAAAAACAACGCACAATTGAACAGTGTTCATCAGTGGGATTTATATCATTTTACTAACTCATACGGAAACTTTAGCAGTAAAACATGTCCAGCGAGTTGTTAGATCAATGGCTTACAAGTGCGAACTATATCGCTCAATTAGCCAATTTTGGACCAACAACTTGTGAGAGATCACCTCTCCCCCATACAACAATGATTATGGACAGCTAACTAGGACAAATAAGATGAAAAAGACTCTAATTGCTCTTTCTGTATCTGCAGCAGCTATGGCAACTGGCGTAAACGCAGCTGAACTTTACAACCAAGACGGTACTTCTCTAGAAATGGGCGGCCGTGCTGAAGCACGTCTATCTATGAAAGATGGCGACGCTCAAGACAAATCTCGCATCCGTCTAAACTTCCTTGGTAAACAAGAAATCAATGACAACCTATACGGTGTTGGTTTCTGGGAAGGTGAATTTGAGACTGCTCAAAACGGTACTGTAGACGGCGACGACAAGAGCGATCTAGAAACTCGTCTTGCTTACGCTGGTCTTGGCGGTGCTTACGGTGAGTTCGCATACGGTAAAACTGAAGGTGCACTAGGCGTTATCACTGACTTCACAGATATCATGGCTTACCACGGTAACTCTGCAGCAGACAAACTAGCTGTATCAGACCGTACAGACAACATGATGGCTTACAAAGGCCAGTTTGAAAACCTAAGCGTAAAAGCAAGCTACCGCTTCGCTGATCGTATGGAAAACAAAAACACTGGTGAGTACTACGACAACAAACAAGACGGTTACTCTCTATCTGCAATCTACGCTCTAGCTGACACTGGTCTTGAGCTAGGTGCTGGTTACGCAGATCAAGACAAAGCTAACGAGTACATGCTAGCTGCATCTTACACAATGTCTGATCTTTACTTCGCTGGTGTATTCACTGACGGCGAGAAAATGGAAGATTCAAACAACAGTAACACAGTTGATTACACTGGTTACGAGCTAGCGGGTGCTTACACTCTAGGCCAAACAGTATTTACAACATCATACAACAATGCAGAAACTAACAACGAAACTTCTGCAAACAACTTCGCTGTTGATGCTTCTTACTACTTCAAGCCTAACTTCCGTGGTTACATTTCTTACAACTTCAACCTGATTGATGCAGGTGACAAGTTTGGTTCAACTGACACGAGCAAAACAGTTGCAACTAAGATCGATGCTGAAGACGAGCTAGCTCTAGGTCTACGTTACGACTTCTAATTCCGGTCTTTGACTAGAATATCGAATGCCCGCTTTAAGCGGGCATTTTTTATACTTAATTTTAAGCAGCGCGCCTTTCTCTCGTGTCTCATTCATGAAGACATTTGAAGCATTTCTTTAGTTACCTAGCATATTGAAAGGACTTGCGTATACTCAATCACATAACTCACCTTAGAAAGTATCATTATGCGTTTACGTTGGCCCTTGCTCATATTCTCTTCATTACTTTCTGCTTTTTCACAAGCGTACCCTCATCAAGAGGTGCTGCCTGAAGGCGCCCGCATCAGTTTAGTTGCGGAAAAACTCAGTGAAAATGCTGAGCTTGACGGTGTTCATCCTACCGAACAACTGTTCCCACCAGCGAGTACATTAAAAATCGTCACCGCATTAGCCGCAAAGCTAGAACTGGGTGATAATTTCCGGTTTCGAACCAAGCTGGAAACGTCGAACTCAGATGCAGTGATTTACTTTGTCGGCGACCCAACACTCCAAACCAACGACTTAAAATCACTCCTCACTCTAGCTAAGAAAAATGGCTTAAAACGGATTAACGGTGACCTATGGCTCGATAACAGCGCATTCACTGGTTATAACCGTGCGGTGGGCTGGCCATGGGATATCTTGGGAGTTTGCTACAGCGCTCCGGCATCGACCATCACACTCAATAACAACTGTGTACAAGCCTCTATCTATACACAAAAAGATGGTGGAACGCGGGTCTACGTACCAGAGCATCAACCTATTCGTGTCACAAGTACCGTAGAAACAGTTTCTAAAACCATTAAGAAAAGTCGTCATTGTGACTTAGGTTTAGTTGCAAATCCCGATAACAACTACAAGCTAACAGGGTGCTTGGTTGAAAGAGACAAACCATTGCCACTGAAATTTGCGGTTCAAGACCCTGAGCGTTACACCAGTCAAAGGTTGGCGACTTTGCTCAAGGAGCTCAACATTGGGGTATCAGGAAAGATTAGGGTCGGTACGGCGCCAGAAAAGCAGCGAAAGCTCATCGCAATGCATCAATCAAAGGCCTTACCAGACATTCTTGAAGATATGCTCAAAAACTCTGACAACTTAATTGCCGACACATTAACCAAAACACTTGGTGCTAAATTTTTCGTTCAGCCAGGCAGTTTTACTAACGGTACAGAAGCGATCAAGCAGATCATTTTCGCCAACACTGGTATTGATATTCGTAATGCGCGCCTAGAAGACGGCTCAGGACTTTCGCGAAATAACCGGATCTCCGCGACCAAGATGGCTGAAATGCTGCGCTATATTTGGAAGCATGAAAACGAACTCGAATTGATTGCCATCATGCCGAAATCAGGTGAATCCGGCACATTAAAGTACCGACAAAGTATGCGAAAACTTCCAATTAAAGGACAGCTGATCGCGAAAAGTGGCTCTATCTACGGGACTTACAATATGGCTGGATATGGCTTGGATAAAAATGGTCAACCTAACACCATTTTTGTTCAGTTTGTTTCAGACTACTTCCCAGAAAAACGGGACGACAACACACCTGTCATCGCCCCGATTACACATTTTGAGCAGCTTTTTTACAATGACATTGTGAACTTTAGTCAGGCAATACCTAAGAAATAGTTCACCACGTTAAAGTAAATCCACATTCCTGAAATATCGACGATAGACGCAAGAACTGGACTCACCAATACGGCTGGGTCCAACTTGCAAGCTCGTGCAATAATTGGCAACAGCCCGCCCAATGTTGTAGAAATGGTGACTTGAATGAACAGCGCAACTGCTATTGCCAGTGCGATATCGGTCAGTTCAAAGCCTCCTGTTGATTGTCCTGCACTAAATAACATAATGCGTCCAATCATCACGATAGCGATCGCTAGCGCAATAAATAGAGCGACTCGGCTCTCTTTCCACAAAACTTCTAACCATTGGCGTTTTTTTAACTCTCCAGTAGCAAGAGCACGAATCACCAAAGTTGCTGCTTGTGTTCCTGTGTTACCACCAGCAGCTGCAATCACTGGCATGTACACTGCAAGTAAAACAAGCTGACTAAGGGTGTCCTCATACTGAGCGATGATCAAGCCTGACACTATCCCTAAAAGAGCCAGCGCAATGATCCATCCAATACGCTGTTTTACATGCCCTAAAACACTAGTTGATAAATAACCATCGGGTGTATCAACTTCAGACATATGCAGACCCAGTTGGTGAGCATAATGACGTGCGCGTTTGTCATGACCTGCTTGCTCAAGTTGAGCAATAAGACTATTCACATAGCCGACAGAGCAATGCTGTAAAATACCTACAGCCTCATCAATCGGCATAACCGTAAGCAAATGGACTTGTTGCTCTTGCTCGTACTGCAAGAATGCATTGCGAGCTGCACCAATTTCTACTTCAGAAAAGTTTGGTGTTGTTTCAATAAAAGTGTTGTTCATTACCGTCATGGCGAATCTCCCGATTGGCATTGGTAACGACCATCAACAAAGCATGAAAAGCCACTCTTGCACGCTAAAAGTCAGACAACAATTAAGATGCACAGAGAAAACCAATGCGAATGCACTGTCTATTCAGAATGTATGAAGGAAATAACGAGAAGAAAATTAGAAAAGATGCCTCACCACTTAGGTAAGGCGGAGATCGCCAATACCGAAGCGGGTTATTTCGCTCCCTTAATCTTACTCACCCAACGACTGGGAGGATGGTCGGTATTGTTCATGTAAATCTCCGATAGCGCTGCCATTATTGGCAGCGCAAGTATAGTAGCAAAGTTCATCAGGTATGGAAGTTTTACTTTGCCGTTTTTGCTAAATTTTCATACAAAAAAAGCGCCCTTCGGACGCTTTCATTTGCAGTCATTATGAATTACTGAATAGTAATACGAGCAAATTTACGTTTGCCGACTTGGAACACGTAAGTACCCGCTTCTGGAGCAAATTTGCTGTCCGCAATTTTTTCACCATCGATCTTCACAGCGCCCTGCTTAACCATGCGCATCGCATCTGACGATGATGGGCATAAGCCTGCTTCTTTCAACAGATTACTCACTGGGCGACCTGCGTCAAAATCAAACTCTGGCATTTCATCAGGAATTTGGTTCTTCGCAAAACGGTTTACGAATTCTTGCTCTGCTGCATCGGCATCTGCTTCACTGTGGAAACGAGCAATAATTTCTTTTGCTAGCAATACTTTGATGTCACGAGGGTTTGTGCCCGCTGCTACATCAGCTTTGAATTGAGCAATCTCTTCCAGAGGGCGGAAAGAGAGCAGCTCGTAGTAGCTCCACATTAGGTCATCAGAAATAGACATGATTTTACCAAACATTTCACTTGGCGCTTCGCTGATACCGATGTAGTTGTTTGCTGACTTAGACATCTTCTTCTCGCCATCAAGGCCCACTAGAAGCGGCATCATCAGTACAACCTGAGGTTTTTGACCGTGAGACTTTTGCAGTTCACGACCCATTAGAAGGTTGAACTTCTGGTCTGTACCACCTAATTCAACATCCGTTTCCATTGCTACTGAGTCCCAACCTTGTAGAAGTGGGTACATGAACTCATGAATAGCAATTGGCTGACCACCCGCGTAACGCTTTTTAAAGTCGTCACGCTCTAGCATACGAGCAACGGTTTGGTTTGCCGCAAGGCGAATCATACCTTCTGCGCCCAGTTCAGACAGCCACTCAGAGTTAAACTGAATTTTAGTCTTTGCAGGATCGAGAATTTTGAACACTTGCTCTTTGTACGTTTCAGCGTTACGCAATACGTCTTCGCGACTTAGCGGTGGACGAGTTGTGTTTTTACCTGTTGGGTCACCAACCATTGCAGTGAAGTCACCGATTAGGAACGTCACTTCATGACCTAGTTCTTGGAACAAGCGAAGCTTATTGAAAATAACCGTATGGCCTAGGTGAATGTCAGGTGCTGTTGGATCAGCGCCCAATTTAATACGTAGAGGACGGTCTTCTTTTAGTTTTGCGATTAGCTCTTCTTCTGGAATCAGCTCTTCAACACCGCGCTTAATCTCGGCTAGTGCAGCTTCAATGCTCGCCATTCTTGTTCACTCCCACAGATTTGGCAAAAATATAATAGCTGAACATATTACTTGAATAGCGATGCATTTTGAAACACGTTAGACTAGGTAGTTGTCACTTTTTCCGTTTAATTTAGCAATCAAGTACCTCATGCATTCGATTTTTGTCCGACTTCCACTCTTGCACAAAGTATTGATCGGTTTTTTTAGTGCGCTGATTATCTTCGCGCTCTTCTTTTTACCTGATCCGCAAGACCTAGACCCGCAGCAGAGCCGATTAAAAGTTGGTCAACATTATCCTGTGCCAGTTTCCCTCGAACTCAGTGCACTAAATAGTTCATCGCCTGCGGTTCCCGCCGTGCTGCGCTGGGAGACATACAAGGTAAAAAATGGCGAGAGTGCTGCCATCTTATTTAATCGCGTAGGGCTTTCTGCTCGTCTATTACATGAACTGGTGTCATCAGACAAAGAAGTGGAAAAACAGTTAACTCGGCTTCGACCTGGTGACCGATTGCAATTTGGTTTTGACGAAAATAACGACTTGGTGCAGCTAAGAAGAACACTAAGCGCGTTCGAGACTTTTCGTATCACATTAAAAGACGGCAAGTACGTTTCTGAAGTTGATAAAAAAGAAGTCGACTTCCAGTACAACTACGCTGAAGCCACCATCAAATCAAACTTTTGGAATGCAGGAATATCTTCTGGATTAAATGGTAACCAAATCATGGAACTGGCTGGCATATTTGGTTGGGACATCGACTTTGCTTTAGATATTCGTAAAAACGACAGCTTCCGAGTACTTTACCAAGAGGAAGTGGTAGAAGGTGAAGTAATCGGCCGTGGAAAAATCATTGCTGCGATCTTTAAAAACCAAGGCGATACCTTTACCGCAATATTGGATCAGAAAAGTGGCAAGTATTACGACGAAAATGGGCGTGCAATGAAAAAAGCATTCTTACGCGCGCCGTTGGACTTCCGTCGAGTTTCATCTAATTTCAACCCACGCCGCTTACATCCAGTGACGGGACGCGTTCGTCCTCATAGAGGCACGGACTATGCGGCACCAGTGGGCACCCCGATTTGGGCGGCTGGTGATGGCGTTGTTCAAAAATCGTCTTACAACAAATTTAATGGTAACTACGTTTTCATTAAACATAGCAATACTTACATTACCAAGTACCTGCACTTAACCAAACGTACTGTACGAGCTGGTCAACGCGTTAAGCAAGGCCAAACCATTGGTACGCTTGGCGGGACTGGCCGTGTAACTGGCCCTCACCTGCACTATGAGTTCCTTGTGAATGGTGTCCATAAAAACCCGCGCACGGTGAATTTGCCACAATCTAAATCCCTGACAGGCAAAGCGAGACAAACTTTCATGGCAAACGCGAAAATTAGCATGGACAAGCTTGAACGCTACAGCAAACTGCTAGCAATGAAGTAAGCCAGGTATTGAAAAGGGCTGCGAAGCTGCCCTTTTTGTTTTGTCTGTGCCGTCCTAAATAAGGTTGACACTTTCCACCCCCCAAAATTGGAGAGTGTTATGAAATCAACAACTAAAAGAAC
>NZ_JAWPOL010000110.1:0-1715 GCF_033391095.1 Vibrio sp. Vb0667
CGTCTTTATTGCCTCACGTCCAACCGTGATGGGTAATGACAACGACATCCCGACAGATTCTGTTTCTCTATTTACTGAGCTGCTGGAACTGCACAAGCTTGATAGCGAGCTTGATGTGCAGATGATCCCAGCGACCGTACTTTGGGGACGCAAACCAGGTAAAGAAGAGAACCATCGCCCGTACCTGCAACCAATGAATGGGCCACAAAAAGCGAAAGCGGTAATGGCTGCAGGTCGTGACTGTTTGGTGCGCTTTAGCCCGGTGGTTTCACTGCGTTATATGGCGGATTCTCACGGTACAGACAGTGCTATTGCGCATAAATTAGCGCGCGTCGCACGTATCCACTTTTCTCGTCAAAAATTGGCGGCATCAGGTCCAAACCTACCGCAACGCCAAGTGCTATTTGCTCGCCTGTTAAAGGCACCTGCAATTGAACAAGCGATTGAAGACGAGGCAAAAAGCAAAGACATTTCGATTGAGAAAGCGCGCAAAGAAGCCCATGACATCATGGATGAAATCGCAGCCGACTTCTCATACGGTCTGGTGAAAAACGGCGATCGCATCCTGAGCTGGCTGTGGACCAAACTGTATCAAGGCCTGCACATCAACAACGCTTCGACAGTGCGTCGCTTGGCGCAAGATGGCCATGAGATCGTGTACGTGCCGTGTCACCGTAGTCACATGGACTACCTACTGCTGTCTTACGTTCTGTACCATGAAGGTATGGTGCCACCGCACATTGCTGCGGGTATCAACCTGAACTTCTTCCCTGCGGGTCCGATTTTCCGTCGTGGTGGTGCGTTCTTTATTCGTCGTAGCTTTAAAGGCAACAAACTGTACTCCACGATTTTCCGCGAGTATCTAGCCGAGCTGTTTGCAAAAGGCTACTCGGTAGAGTACTTCAGCGAAGGTGGTCGCTCACGTACCGGTCGTTTACTGCAAGCGAAAACGGGTATGTTGGCCATGACGATTCAAGCGATGCTGCGTGGTCTAAACCGTCCGGTAACGCTGGTACCGGTTTACATCGGTTACGAGCACGTAATGGAAGTGGGCACTTACGCCAAAGAACTGCGCGGTAAACGTAAAGAGAAAGAGAACGCAGGTCTTGTTCTGCGCACTCTACGTAAACTGCGTAACTTTGGTTTGGGCTATGTGAACTTCGGTGAGCCTATTCAGCTCAACCAATACCTTAACGAGCACGCGCCAGAGTGGACAAAAGACATCGATAGCATGGGCGGTAGCAAACCACAATGGATGAATCCTGTGGTCAATGAGCTAGCGAACAAGATGATGACGCATATTAACGATGCGGCAGCGGCAAACGCCTTAACGCTTTGTGCAACAGCATTGTTGGCTTCTCGTCAACGTGCACTGTCCCGTGATTCTCTGATCAATCAGATTGAGTGCTACTTGAAGCTACTGAAAAACAACCCATACTCAAGCACTTCAACCATCCCAACAGAAAGTGCTGAAGAGTTGGTTGATCATGCTATCTCGTTAGATAAGTTTGTGATTGAAACAGACAGTATGGGCGACATCATTTCTCTGGATCGTAGTCAATCGATTCTGATGACTTACTATCGCAACAACATCATTCACTTGTTTGCGCTGCCATCGTTGATTGCTCAGATGATTATTCGTCAGCGCAATCTCACCGTGGAGAAAATCCAAGAGAACGTTGCGCAAATCTACCCATTCTTGAAGAAAGAGCTGT
>NZ_JAWPOL010000111.1:0-1700 GCF_033391095.1 Vibrio sp. Vb0667
TGTCGCATGACTTTTCTATGCGCCCCGACGTAGTGACGACGCCATTGCCAGCGTTTTATGGTGAGGTCACTGCACCCACGACCTTGGATTTATTCATCAATGGCTTTAAAACCGACTCAATGGCCGTCGGGCCAGGCCCTTTCGTTATTAACGACATTCCCATGATCTCTGGCGCGGGTGAAGCAACCGTCATTGCGACTGATGCTCAAGGCCGACAAACGGTCATGACCAGCCCGTTTTTCCTCTCTTCCGATTTGTTGAAAACAGGATTTACTTCCTACAGTGCCAGTATTGGTGCGCTTAGAGAAGAATTTGGAAACGCATCGAATGAATATGGTGCTGGTGGCGTTGTTGTAGCGATGCGTCATGGCATGACAGATTGGTTAACCTTGGAAACGCAAGCTGAAGCAAAAGATGACCTAATTGTTGCGGGGCTGGGTTTTGTTAGTAATGCGTTCAACTTAGGCACGGTAGATGCCTCTTTTCGAGTCAGTAATTTTAAAGACCAATCCAGCTCATACGCGCTGAGTTACAGTTACCAATCTAGGTTGTTTAGCTTCGCTGCTAGAACGCAAGTGGAGCAAGCTGATTTCTATACCCTGTCGCATTTGCCAAATTACGAGAAGCTTAATAAAGGGGAGGAGGCATCGCTGAAGTCTCGTCATGTATCGCAAGTCAACATGGGAGTACGGCTAGGGGATTGGGGCTCACTTTCCGGTGGCTATTTCGATATTCAGCAAACCGATTCTAGCTCGCGTACGCTCAATCTCACGTACAGTTATGCTCTGCCTTTTGACATCAATATGTCGCTCTCTTACAACCACAGTATTGGTGGTCAGGCAGTGACATTAGCGCAGTTCTCGTTGCCCTTTGGTTCGCTTGGCGGCAGTGCCGGCTTAACGCTGAAAAGGGAAGATGATGGCGATGTGCGAGGACGCGTTGGTTACAGTCGCCTCGCGCCTATAAAAGGTGGGTGGGGTATCAATTTAGCGCATGACCTCAATGAAGATCCTGAAAACCGTAAGCAAGCCGATTTGACCTATCGTGCCTCGTGGGCTCAGTTTCGAGGAGGGCTCAATGGCACCAGTGGGAATTATGATTATTTTGCGGAAATGGCGGGTTCAGTCTCGACATTGGATGGCAAAATCTTCCCTGCTAACGAAGTGTATGACAGCTTTGCCGTGGTCAGCACCAGCGGTTTTGACGGTATTCCGGTTAAATATGAAAACCAAATTGTTGGCGTGACTGACGAGGATGGCTATTTGCTAGTGCCTTGGGCTACCGCGTATTACACCGCCAAATATGAAATTGACCCACTCACTTTACCAGCGAATGCGGCATTTTCGACGACAGAGCAGTTCGCTTCGATACATGCAGGTTACGGTTATTTATTAGAGTTTCCCATTGAGCTGCAAATTGCATTGAGTATGACCGTTGTGGATGAAAATCACCTAGTCCTGCCGCTTGGCACGTTTGGGCGTTCAGAGACAGGATTAGTCAGTCAAATTGGGTGGGATGGGTTTACCTACTTTGAAGGCATTGATCCGGGCAGTTACATTCTGTTTTATCCTCAAGGGCAGTCACCATGTAAAGTTTCAATTGAAGGGTTGTATGAGCGCGAGAGTCAAAAAATACAAACACTGAATAGTCTGGTTTGCCTCAAAACAGAAGATGAGGCGGCACTATGATTTTGCATCGCT
>NZ_JAWPOL010000112.1:0-1700 GCF_033391095.1 Vibrio sp. Vb0667
TACACCCACTGACCTGCCACAAAGCCACTCGACCAGCACCATTGGAAGTTATAGCCACCTAACCAACCGGTAACGTCCATCACTTCGCCGATGAAGTACAAGCCTTTGATGTTTTTACATTCCATGGTTTTAGAAGACAGGTGATCGGTATCCACACCACCCAAAGTCACTTCCGCCGTGCGGTAGCCTTCGGTGCCATTAGGTGCGATTGACCAGTTTTCTAAACGCTCCACCACGCTAGCAAGCTCTTTCGGGTTGAACTGCTTGAGAGGTTTATCCATCAGCTCTTTACGCTCAATCAGCACTTCCACTAAACGCTTTGGCAGCACTTTTGCTAGGGTGTTCTTTAGCGATTGATTTGGATGTTTCTCAAGGCTGCGCTCGAGCAGCAGAGCGATGTCTTCGTTAGGAACTAAGTTGATAGAAACTTTCTGACCCGCTTTCCAGAAAGAGGAAATTTGCAAAACCGAAGGGCCCGATAAGCCGCGGTGAGTAAACAACAGCGCTTCTTTGAACATGGTGCCGTCTTCGGCGGTAATTTCCGCAGGCACAGCAATGCCAGACAGTTCAGCGAAATCTTCTTTGTCTTCTTTGTGCAGCGTAAATGGCACAAGTCCCGCCGTGGTAGGGATTACTGGCAGACCAAACTGCTCAGCCACTTTGTAACCAAATGGCGTCGCGCCCAGTTTTGGCATGGAAAGGCCACCGGTCGCAATCACCAAAGATTCGCACTCAACGGGCTCAGTACCCGCGTGCAGACGAAAGCCTTCTTCGGTTTTCTCAATGGTGTGCACATCGCATTGGTAACGCTGTTGAATGTTTGGCATGTCACACTCGGCCAGCAGCATCTTCACGATGTCTTTGGCGGTAAAAGCATCGACACAAAACAATTGGCCGTGGTCGCGCTCTTCAAACTCGATGCCGTATTTGCTGACCATCGAGATGAAATCCCAGTTGGTGTATTGCGACAACGCCGATTTCACGAAGTGTGGGTTTTGGCATAGGTAGTTGCTGGCTGATACGTCGTAGTTAGTGAAGTTGCAGCGGCCACCACCAGAGATAAGGATTTTACGTCCTGGCTTTTTGGCATGATCCAGCACAAGCACACTGCGTCCGCGCTTGCCTGCTTCTGCAGCACACATCAAACCCGCGGCTCCCGCGCCAATTACAACAACATCAAATTTCTTACTCATCGGTCGCTCTTAGGCTCTATCCAAAATCCAAAACAATAAAAAAGGATGTGCTTATTGCACATCCTTGCTTTCTAAGAGCGCCATTCTACCGACAAATGTCGAAAGGGAAAAGCGCTTAAATTCCAAGCGTCGCCTAGTACGGCTTAGCTGGAAAGACCTACAAGATGAAGGCCGCCAGTAGGGTAACACCAAGCAACGCGGTTGATAGCACAAACAACTCACGCACCCGTTCACACTTACCTGTGAATATCTCATCATGGTGATGGTGATACTCTTTGCTTTTAATGTAGTGGAACAAACGCACCTGTTTGGTGACGTTACCGTGAGTGGTGAAGAAACCATTGCCATCCACTTGTTGATACAACAATGGGTGCGCTTCACGCATGATGTAAATAAGAGAACGAAGAGCGGTGAGATAACGGATCATATTGACCCCCGTTACTACCATTAGCGCAAATAAGATTGTGTCTCCACTGATCATCTTTTCCTCCCTACATCTTCAACAAT
>NZ_JAWPOL010000113.1:0-1681 GCF_033391095.1 Vibrio sp. Vb0667
GTTGTGAGCAGCGCAGGTTTAGTGTTGTTCACTTCCGCTACGGCAGCGACCACGGCATCAAGTAGGGCACCCGTGTCCGTTAAGAACGGGTCGCCGTTGAATGTCCAATGTAGATCGTAGTTGAGATCATGCTTATCCAGTGTTTCTGTTACGCGCTGGACGATAGTGTCATTGTTCAGTTCGGTGCTAAAACGTAGGTTGAATTGAACGTTGAATTCGCCAGGAATCACGTTAGATGCCCCTGTACCCGCAGATACATTGGGAATCTGGAAGCTTGTTGGCGGGAAGTAATCATTGCCTTTATCCCACTCTGTTGTTGCCAGTTCGTGGATGGCAAGTAGCGATGCGTGAACAGGGTTATTAGCGAGGTGAGGGTAGGCAACATGGCCTTGTGTGCCTTTTACGGTTAGGTCACCGGTAATCGAACCTCGGCGGCCATTTTTTACAACATCACCCACAATTTCTGTACTAGAAGGCTCGCCAACGATGCACATGTCGATGTTCTCACCACGCTCCATCAGCGCTTCTACGACGCGAACGGTACCGTTAATGAAAGGGCCTTCTTCATCAGAAGTGATCAAAAAGCCAATAGAGCCTTTGTGATCTGGGTGCTCGGCAATAAAGCGTTCAACGGCCACTACCATCGCCGCCAAAGAGCCTTTCATATCGGCTGCACCACGACCATGAAGGTAGCCATCGATGATGGTTGGCTCGAACGGTGGTGTATCCCATTGTTCTAGCTTGCCTGCGGGTACAACGTCTGTGTGACCTGCAAAAGCAAACAATGGCGCTTCGTTACCGCGACGCGCCCAAAAGTTGGTGGTGTCTTCAAACACCATAACTTCAATTTCAAAACCGAGCGCTTTTAAACGCTCGATCATTAGGTCCTGACAACCTGCATCTTCAGGTGTTACGGACTGGCGGCTGATCAGGTCTTTTGCAAGTGCCAGTACTGGACTGTCTGTCATCCTTGAGTCTTCCTTACATTTATGAATTAAAAATCGTAGCGTATTGGTCTGCTTTGAAACCGATATGGAGTTGGCCGTCTACGTTCAGAATTGGGCGCTTAATCATCGCTGGGTTGTCAACCAACAGCGCAATAGCATTTTCTTCGTTAAGCGTGTCTTTTTGTTCTTGAGTCAGTTGGCGGAACGTGGTGCCACGTTTGTTGAGAACTTGTTCCCAGCCTAGCGCCTGACAAAATTCAGTCACCATTTGAGCATCAATACCTTGTTTGCGGTAGTCGTGAAAATCAAACGCAATGTTTTCAGCTTCCAACCATTTCTTTGCTTTTTTGATGGTGTCGCAGTTTGGAATGCCGAACATGGTAATTGTCATAATGTTTCCCTTTTTTATTCTGTTTTTACTCTCTAGAGCGCAACGCGCTTTGGGGAGGTATTTCTTGGCTGATTCAGCATCCTATCAAGAAGCAATCAAACTGACAAAACGCTGTGGAGAATAATTTTCATATAGAAGTGGATAACTGGTCTCACATGCCAAAACAGAACTTAATTTGGCATAAAGCGGATAAAAAAACGCCTAAATCAAGTGGAAAAGTCGAGTTATTGATCAAACGCAACATCTTACTTGGCAAAAACGAAATAATGATTCAGCACAATTTTAGGAGGTGTCAATGGAATTGAGTCCTGTTTTTGCAAGGCGGCTATATTTGGCCTTGTTG
>NZ_JAWPOL010000114.1:0-1677 GCF_033391095.1 Vibrio sp. Vb0667
TTCAGCCGCTTTTCCGTCGACACTCTCACGGTTCGCGACTGATTCTTGGCTCTCGCCATTCTTCTCGACCGTTTCACCTTCTGTGGCGCTAACGTCGGTCTTTGCATCTGTACTTGCTGTTTGAGTGACCGCTTTTTCTGCTTTTTGTGAACCTGTAAAAACTCCCGCTAAGGTTTCAAAAAAACCTTTGCTTTCAGAGCTTTCTGTAGGTGCTTTTGCGGAAGACTCAGAAACAGAGGTCTTGCTAGTCGCAGAAACATTAGACAAATTCACATTCATAAAAACTTTCTCGTTTTTAGCTACGCCTTTTTATGGCGTGACCAGATTGCCCATCAGAGGCAAAATTAGATAATTAAACCATGAATTTGCAAAAATCACGCCAACACATAAGGCTATTTTCCTGACGAACAACGCACACGAAAAGAGTGGAAGCGAGATCAACTTCAACAAAAATTAGAACGGCTTGGCCTTACGGCTAAACAACAGCGTGGAAAACTCATCCATTTGCTTTTGCTCACGTTTGGCTTCCGCGATTTGCTTTTCTTTCGCTTTCTTTTCGATCATCCACTCGTAAGACATGCGTTCTTGGCGCATCTTGAGTCAGTAGTCTTTGCAGTTTTCGACTTGTTCTTTGAAGTGATGCTCTGCTTGCTTTTGCTTTGATAGTGTCTCGTCAAGCTGACATAAGAATCGGTTGAGATGCCCGTATTGGCTGGCGGTTAAACCCGCTTGGCCACGATCCACCAGCTGTTGGCAGTAATCGAGACGATACTTTTCGATTTGCTCAACCTGACGGTAATAGTCTTCAAGCTCAGAGCGCGCTTTGTTCAGCGCAAGTACGGCTTGGTCTTCGCGCTCTTTGGTCTGCTCAAGTAGGAATTCCATAGCATTATTCATACGCTATTACCCACCCAAAATATTTCTGAGCATATTGACGCACATGTCGTATGGCACCGATTCTTTCATACGCTGCTGCAAGTATTCGTCTAGCTTCGGCTTTAATGTAAATGCGCCATCGATAGCCGGATCGGTGCCCGGCTTATACGCCCCAATCGACACCAAATCTTGATTTTTGCGACAAATAGACAAGACCTGACGTACCGCTTTCGACATCAACACATGTTCTTCGGTGGTGATCTGAGGCATCACACGGCTGACCGATTTCTCGACATCAATCGCAGGGTAATGACCCGCGTCTGCCATTTCACGCGACAAAACAATGTGACCATCGAGAATGGCACGAGACGCATCGGCGATCGGGTCTTGCAGATCGTCACCTTCGGTTAAAACGGTAAAGAAAGCGGTGATCGAGCCTTGCTCTGGGCTGCCATTACCCGCACGTTCCACCAGCGCAGGCAACTTGGCAAATACCGAAGGCGGATAACCTTTGGTGGCTGGCGGTTCACCAACCGACAAGGCAATTTCACGCTGCGCTTGAGCAAAACGGGTCAGAGAATCCATCAGCAACAGTACATCCAAACCTTGGTCGCGGAAGTATTCGGCAATCGTAAGTGCCGTTTGACACCCCTTCAAACGCATCAACGGAGATGCATCAGCTGGTGCAGCCACCACAACTGAGCGACGACGTCCGTCTTCGCCCAAAATCTCTTCAATAAACTCTTTAACTTCGCGTCCACGTTCACCGATCAGACCTACCACCACCACTTGCGCCGTAGT
>NZ_JAWPOL010000115.1:0-1671 GCF_033391095.1 Vibrio sp. Vb0667
TAACGGAAATGTAGTCACCGTTGGGATTGGTCAAGCCAAAACCGATGATCGCCGGATGAATGTTGAGAAGTTTATCTAACATTGGGCGAGTTTGAATGGCCGCGGTACGAGTGAAGCTATTTTGCTCCACCAGTTGATGACCAACGACTTCTAGCAGCGATTCTTGCCCTTTTAAAAGTGACTCAACGGAGGAAGCAAACAGCTCCAATTGTAGGAGCTGTTTGTCTTTGTATTTGTCTAACGTTGCTTGGTAGTGGTAATAGCCGAATAGCGAAAATGTCACGATACTGACGGTGAGCAGCATCATGTAAAGAGTCCAAATGTTCTTCTTTAATCCGACCATATTGTTTTGATAACCCCTAGCTTAACGCGTAATTGGCAGTGAGCAGTCTGCACCCCATTCTGTCCATGAACCGTCATAAACAGATAAGTTGCGTAAGCCAAGTTGATGAGCTGCCAACAATAAAATACAGGCAGTCACACCTGAGCCACAGCTGAAAATGATTGAATTGTCATTATATAGCGACAGTTCGCTAAATGCTTGTTTCAATTCTGAGTTCGGTTTGATGTAACCTTTATCCAGCAGTTCTTGAAAAGGCAGGCACAACGAGTTTGGAATATGGCCACTGCGCAATCCTTCTCTTGGCTCAGGCACTTCACCAAAAAAGCGCGCTCGTGAGCGAGCATCAACAATATGCGCACTGCAATTGTTTGAGTACTCTAATACTGCATTTGCGTCCAAAAATGCATTTTTATTTAATTTTCCCGAAAAATTTCCTAATTGTTCAGGTTTTGCTAGCGAATCTACGACGGGCAACCCCGCTTCGATCCAAGCTGGAAGTCCACCATTAAGTACTTTGACGCTCTCGTGTCCCATTGCTTTGAGCATCCACCATGCGCGTGGTGAAGCAAGCGTACCTGAGTTGTCATAAACGATGATCAAGTCCTCGTTATTTAGCCCAAGCTTTTGTGCGCTTGCATTAAATCCTGCTTCGGTTGGCATCATGTGCGGTAAAGAGGTATCGGGCAGACAAAAGTCATTTTCGTAATCAAAACGGTAAGTGTTTGGGATCCATTTATCGGTGATTTTTTTGCTTTCAGAAGGAATTTGAAAGCTAATGCTTGCGTCTAAAAGCTTTACATTTTTTTGGTCGAGTCGGGCATGGAGTTCTTTTGCACTGATCAATGCTTGCATTGCTAAATCCTTCTTGTCGTGGGAGTGACCACTATTCTAGTTACAGCTGACGAATGAAAGTGATGGTTCAAAAGTTGAGCTTGTCGCTTGCCTAAATGTGGCTGTCGAACCGATCGCACAATCAGTTGTTATCGGAACGGCGACGCGTTGTTGTTCGATATCAGGAGCGTCTATCGTCAGGTAACGTCGTTGCCCGTCTAAAGACTGAGTCAAAGTGTTGCTGATGACGGTCGCTGATAAGGTTTTTTCGCTGGTGGGTGAGCCCCACAAAAGTAAAAGGAGCAGAGCAATCGAACCGATGAGGACCAAACTGTAAGTTTTGGGGTTATCCAAGTTGAGTTCCACCCGTTTAGGCTAGCGTAAGCCTATTGTTTTACAATAAAAAAATCGCATGTTCAAAGAACGATGCGATTTTTGCTGATATTTAACATCTCCAAGAGGTTTAGGTTTGTTTGCTATTCATGACATTAATGTTT
>NZ_JAWPOL010000116.1:0-1661 GCF_033391095.1 Vibrio sp. Vb0667
TGGCTTACGAAAACGGTGGCGGCGCATTTTTTATTCCTTACATTTTTGCCATGATCACTGCCGGTATCCCATTCATGATCCTTGAGTTCAGTATGGGACAAAAATACCGTGGTTCAGCACCGAAAACACTAGCAAAAATCCATTCGAAGTTTGAATGGCTTGGCTGGTTCCAAGTTGGCGTTGCTGCTGTTATTGCCGTTTACTATGTTGCAGTAATTGGTTGGTCTATCTCTTACTTTGGTATGTCGTTTACTCAAAGTTGGGGAACCGACACTAACGCGTTTTTCTTTAGCGAATACCTAAAGTTAGGTGATAACTCACCAACAAACTTAGGCGGTATTCAATGGAAAATTGCTATAGCGATGACCATTGCTTGGGCTGTCACTTACATTGCCATTGCAAGTGGCGTTAAGTCCGGCATCGAACGCGCATCAAAAATCATGATGCCAATTCTATTCTTGATGGTTCTATTTCTGATCGGTCGCATGGTATTCCTACCAGGTGCACTCGATGGTGTGAACTATATGTTCGAACCCGATTTCAGCAAGATTTGGGACGTAAAAGTATGGGCTGCCGCGTATGGTCAAATCTTCTTTACCCTAAGTATCGGCTTTGCAATTATGTTGGCCTACTCAAGCTACTTGCCTGAGAAGTCTGACATCACAAACAACGCCTTTATGACCGTACTGATCAACTGTGGTTTCTCTATCCTTGCAGGTATCATGATCTTCTCTGTATTGGGTTACATGGCTCAAGAGCAAGGTAAACCACTAACAGAAGTTGTCTCTGCTGGCGTAGGCCTTGCCTTTGTGACGTTACCTGCGGCAATTAACCTATTACCAGCGCCTTACATTCTTGGCCCGCTGTTCTTCTTTGCGCTTGTTGTGGCCGGTCTAAGTTCACACATTTCGATTATGGAAGCCGTGACGTCAGCCATTATTGATAAGTTAAAGTGGAGCCGTAAGAAAGCAGCAAATGTGGTAATCGGTACTGGCTTTGTTGTGTCAATGGCATTTGCGACCAACGGTGGCCTACTGCTACTAGACTTAGTCGACCACTTTGCAAACAATGTTGGTATTATGGTTGGTGGCTTGATTGAAATCGTATTGATGGCTTGGTTGCTAAATCGTGTACCAGAAGTACGCGGCTACGTGAATGAGCGTTCTGACTTCTCTATCGGTCAATGGTTTGAGATTTGTTTACGCTTTGTCACACCAATCATGTTAGCAATCATCTTGGCAACTAAGCTTTATGCTCTATTTACAGAAGGCTATGGTGGCTACGATCTAACTCTAGGTTGGGCAATCATTGCCGCACTCTTTATCTTTGGCTTACTTATCAACGCAGCAAACCGCAAGGAGGCAGTAAAATGACCGTTAGCGCAATCATTATGATGGTTCTTGGTTTGGGCATCACTTGGGGTGGTGCAGCTATCTGCATTAAACGTGCGATGAACAAACAGTAAGATTGAAATTCCGTCTTAATCAGACACAAAATGCCGGCATCTATGCCGGCATTTTTTATTTGAGAGCTAGAAGCTGTATTTCACACCAACAGCCCCACCCAACTGTAAGTCAGGGCCTTTATAGAGATCGAGCTCAGGATGGATCTGCGCATAAACGTCCCACCCTTTCGATAGGTCCCAGTTCACGCCAAGTGGA
>NZ_JAWPOL010000117.1:0-1655 GCF_033391095.1 Vibrio sp. Vb0667
GAAAACTGGTTAACTGGTAAGAAGCCGGAGTTGCTAACGGTGCGAAGGTATAAGGCAGAGAAAGTCCAAATTGAAAGGTGTAGCCTTGATCGCGACTGTTTGCCAGCATGGCTGCCGCTGAAGCTCCTCCAGCACCAGGATGGTAAAGGATATTAACGGGTTGGCCGAGTTTTTCGGAAAGAACTTTCGCGAGGACTTGTCCTTGAATATCCGTACTGCCACCTTGATTAAAACCAATCAACATAGTCAGTGGCTGGGTACTGAGGAATCCCCTGATGATTTTAAGAAAAATCATCAATTTAAGCTGGATACACATCTTGTCATGTGATCAAATGGTTCTGAGAAAAATCAATAACCAGACAACAAGATGTGCGAACTCGATATTTTACACGACTCTCTTTACCAATTCTGCCCCGAATTACACTTAAAACGACTCAACAGCTTAACGTTGGCTTGCCACGCCTTACTTGACTGTAAAACTCTCACTCTTACCGAACTTGGCCGTAACCTGCCAACCAAAGCGAGAACAAAACATAACATCAAACGAATCGACCGATTGTTAGGTAATCGTCACCTCCACAAAGAGCGACTCGCTGTATACCGTTGGCATGCTAGCTTTATCTGTTCGGGCAATACGATGCCCATTGTACTTGTTGACTGGTCTGATATCCGTGAGCAAAAACGGCTTATGGTATTGCGGGCTTCGGTGGCACTACATGGTCGTTCTATTACTCTTTATGAGAAAGCCTTTCCGCTTTCAGAGCAATGTTCAAAGAAAGCTCATGACCAATTTCTAGCCGACCTTGCGAGCATTCTACCGAGTAACACCACACCGCTCATTGTCAGTGATGCTGGCTTTAAAGTGCCATGGTATAAATCCGTTGAGAAGCTGGGTTGGTACTGGTTAAGTCGAGTAAGAGGAAAAGTACAATATGCAGACCTAGGAGCGGAAAACTGGAAACCTATCAGCAACTTACATGATATGTCATCTAGTCACTCAAAGACTTTAGGCTATAAGAGGCTGACTAAAAGCAATCCAATCTCATGCCAAATTCTATTGTATAAATCTCGCTCTAAAGGCCGAAAAAATCAGCGCTCGACACGGACTCATTGTCACCACCCGTCACCTAAAATCTACTCAGCGTCGGCAAAGGAGCCATGGATTCTAGCAACTAACTTACCTGTTGAAATTCGAACACCCAAACAACTTGTTAATATCTATTCGAAGCGAATGCAGATTGAAGAAACCTTCCGAGACTTGAAAAGTCCTGCCTACGGACTAGGCCTACGCCATAGCCGAACGAGCAGCTCAGAGCGTTTTGATATCATGCTGCTAATCGCCCTGATGCTTCAACTAACATGTTGGCTTGCGGGCGTTCATGCTCAGAAACAAGGTTGGGACAAGCACTTCCAGGCTAACACAGTCAGAAATCGAAACGTACTCTCAACAGTTCGCTTAGGCATGGAAGTTTTGCGGCATTCTGGCTACACAATAACAAGGGAAGACTTACTCGTGGCTGCAACCCTACTAGCTCAAAATTTATTCACACATGGTTACGCTTTGGGGAAATTATGAGGGGATCTCTCAGTGCATTGCCTCCAATTCCCATAATTTATTACGCCGATAATAACTTGGTGTAACCTTAAAAATGTAC
>NZ_JAWPOL010000118.1:0-1648 GCF_033391095.1 Vibrio sp. Vb0667
TTTTCCTGCGAACACTTATCATTCAATCTTGCCGCACTGAGCAACAGTGCCGAAGAAAACCGATTATCTGCTAAGGACGCACAACAAGGGGTTGAAGAGCGGAAACGCAAGGCTACTGCGCTACGCGACGTTGTGCATCTATTTACACTTTAACTTCAACCAACAAGAAGAAAAAACTCATAACAGGAGATATCCTTTGAAACTGAAACTTAGCCTAACTGCACTGGCTCTGATGGGCCAAACAGCCGCACATGCCGCTCCTCTGCTAGTTGATTTTGATGACAGCGAGCGCGAAGAGCGCGTTCAGGCGAGCAACGCTTGGCTAGAAATTGATACTCAGGCATTTTCAAATAATATTCAGTTGCTTCAGAAGGATCTAAAGGGCAACACTCAGATCTGTGCCATCATGAAGGCTGACGCGTACGGTAACGGTATCGCAGGCCTGATGCCTAGCATCATCGCGAACAACGTTGCATGTGTGGGTATCACCAGTAATGAAGAAGCTCGCGTAGTGCGTGAGCACGGCTTCGAAGGCAAGATCATGCGTGTCCGTGCGGCTAGCCGCAACGAAATTGAAAACGGCGTACAGTACGAAATCGAAGAGCTGATTGGCACTAAGATGCAGGCAGATCAAATCATCGAGATTGCATACAACTACAATACCGTTATTCCTGTTCACCTTGCTCTGAATACTTCAGGCATGGGTCGTAATGGTCTGGATCTGACAACGTATGAAGGTCAGGTTGAAGGTGTGGAAATCGCAAGCGATCCTAACCTAAAAATCGTAGGTATGATGACCCACTTCCCGAATGAAGGTCTTGATGAAATCCGCCGCAAGGTTGACCGTTTCAAAGTAGAAACAAAGTGGCTAATGGACAGCGCAGGTCTGAAACGTAAAGACATCACACTGCACGTGGCTAACTCTTACATCACGCTAAATCTGCCTGAAGCACATCTGGATATGGTTCGTCCTGGCGGCATGCTGTACGGTGACTACCCTGCAACCCTACCTTACGAGCGCATCGTGTCTTTCAAAACACGCGTAGCATCACTGCACCACCTACCGAAAAACAGCACTGTGGGTTACGACAGCAGCTTTACAACCACTAAAGAAAGCGTAATGGCGAACCTTCCTGTCGGTTACTCTGACGGTTACCCAAGAAAAATGGGCAATACGGCAGACGTGCTGATCAATGGTCAACGTGCAAAAGTGGTTGGCGTAACGTCAATGAATACAACAATGATCGACGTTTCCGATATCAAAGGCGTGAAGCCGGGTTCTGAGGTCGTTCTGTTCGGCAACCAAAAATCTCAAACCATCAATGCCGCAGAAATCGAGAAGAACGCCGACGTGATCTTCCCAGAACTTTACACCATTTGGGGCACATCAAACCCTCGTGTGTACGTGAAGTAATCTTACGACTTCCTTTTTAAACACTTCCTAACTCAAAGCGAGCTTCGTGCTCGCTTTCTTTTTTCGCTCAAAAAGCCCTGAAACACCGATAACGTTAATGTCATCTTGTTGTCTGCGACGAAAACCACATTTTGGTTGTGTTTGAAAGCCCATCCAATTGATGTTAAACATGCAGTTTACAAAATCACAACAATACCCATTTAGGGCTTCTCCCGACTTTGCTGCCGGCTAGGT
>NZ_JAWPOL010000119.1:0-1646 GCF_033391095.1 Vibrio sp. Vb0667
TCAATTAAAAGTAACAAGTACGCAAAATGCCAAAGGTGGGGATGTCTGAAAGCAGAAAACCGCAGCTTGTAAAAGCGACCATGTCAGTGATTGACAGAGTCGGTTTACATGCTGCGAGCATCTCGTTGATCAGTAAAGAGGCTGGAGTATCAACGGGGATAATTAATCACTACTTCGGTGGTAAGCATGGGTTGTTAGAAGAAACCATGCGCGAGATCCTTCGTCAGCTTTCTTCAACAATCACTGGGAAGCTTCGTGCGTTGCCAGCAGATGCTCATCATCAGCGTATCAACGCCATTATTGACGGCAACTTTGTTGGTTATCAGGCAGAAAACAAAGTGGCTAAAACGTGGCTGGCTTTCTGGTCTTACTCAATGCATGACGAGCAACTTAAGCGTTTGCAACGAGTGAATGAGCGACGTCTGTTGTCCCATCTAAGAAGAGAACTAAAAGCACTATTAAGTGCGGAGCAAGCAGAGTTGGTTGCTCACGGGATAGCATCACTGATTGACGGTATATGGCTACGCGGCACGCTCAACCCGCAAGGCATCGATGCTGATAAAGCGAGGATCATCATCAACGATTATCTCGAAAAGCAGCTAACGTTTTACTCTCATAAAATATAAAAGTCACAGGTCTTCACTATGGAAATGAAAACACATTACATCGATGGTGCAATGTATATCGGATGTTCTGAAGAGCATTTCACCACTTACAATCCGGCAAATGGTGAGCCATTGGCCAATATTAAACAAGCAAACCAGAGCGATATGGAAGCTGCGATTGAATCTGCAAAACGCGGTTTTGAGGTTTGGTCTGCAATGACGGCCATTGAACGTAGCCGGATTCTTAACAAAGCGGTAGCGATTCTGCGTGAACGCAATGACGAGTTAGCCGCTTTAGAAGTGGCGGACACGGGTAAGCCAATTCAAGAAGCGATCGCTGTTGATATTACGACAGGCGCAGATGTTATCGAATATTACGCTGGTCTTGCACCAAGTTTGCAGGGTGAGCAACAACCTCTCAATGAAAACCAGTTTTTCTATACGCGCCGTGAACCTCTGGGAATTTGCGCAGGTATTGGCGCCTGGAACTATCCTATTCAAATCGCAATGTGGAAATCAGCACCAGCACTGGCTGCGGGTAATGCAATGATCTTTAAGCCGTCGGAAGAAACACCGCTTACAGCACTTAAGCTTGCGGAAATTTATTCTGAAGCGGGTCTACCTGGTGGTGTGTTTAACGTCGTGCAGGGTGACTATCGCGTAGGGCAGATGCTAACGGCGCATCCGGATATTGCTAAAGTATCGTTCACTGGCGAATCAGGTACTGGCAAAGTTGTTATGGGTGACAGTGCAAAAACGCTTAAGCAAGTCACAATGGAGTTAGGTGGTAAGTCACCACTGATCGTATTCGACGATGCGAAGCTGGACGATGCGGTATCAGCAGCAATGGTTGCTAACTTTTACACTCAGGGTGAGGTATGTACCAACGGTACCCGTGTATTTGTCCATGAATCTATCTACGACGACTTTGTTGCACAGCTTAAAACTCGTACTGAGAAACTGGTTGTCGGAGACCCTCTTGATGAAAATACACAAATCGGTGCCCTAATTTCAAAAGAACATGAAAGCAAAGTGCTGTCA
>NZ_JAWPOL010000011.1:0-127256 GCF_033391095.1 Vibrio sp. Vb0667
GCCAAAGCTCGGAGAACAAATATGACTAAAGCCATCAGTATGGACGTGCTGCTTTCCCCTTGGGTGGATTGCCCTAGCTTATCGTCCGTTCTTGTTTCTGAATTGGAGCTCGACAGCCGAAGAGTTCAACCTGGAACCACGTTTGTAGCAGTGATTGGCCATGTTGTGGATGGGCGTAAATTCATTGCCTCTGCAATTGAGCAAGGTGCAAATGCAGCCCTGGCGCAAGCCTGTGATGTCAAAACTCATGGTACTGTGGAAATCATTGATGATGTTCCCGTCATTTACATTGATAGGTTGGACCAACGTTTATCCGCGATTGCTGGAAAGCTTTATGCTTACCCTGATATGGATTTGATTGGTGTCAC
Source organism: Vibrio sp. Vb0667 (assembly GCF_033391095.1). Classification (NCBI taxonomy): domain Bacteria; kingdom Pseudomonadati; phylum Pseudomonadota; class Gammaproteobacteria; order Vibrionales; family Vibrionaceae; genus Vibrio; species Vibrio sp. Vb0667. The sequence goes on from NZ_JAWPOL010000011.1 coordinate 369, forward strand.
CGGCACCAACGGCAAAACCACCATTACCCAGTTAATAGCGCAATGGCTAGAACTGCTTGACCATAAAGCGGCGGTAATGGGAACAACAGGAAATGGCTTCCTCAATAACTTGCAACAAGCTGCGAATACAACGGGGAATGCCGTTGAAATTCAGAAAACGCTCTCCTCTCTCGCAAATCAACAAGCCACATACACCGCGCTAGAAGTATCTTCTCATGGCCTGACGCAAGGTCGTGTCAAAGCACTATCATTTGCGGCGGGCGTGTTTACTAACTTAAGTCGTGACCACTTAGATTATCATGGCACGATGGAAGAGTATGCCAATGCAAAGCTTGGGTTGTTCACGCAACACCAATGTGAACGTGCCATTATCAATGTTGATGATGAAGTAGGTCATCAATGGGCGTCGCAGTTAAGTAATGCGATCGCTGTCTCGCTCAAGGCGAACACTGAATTTGAAAGCGCAATTTGGGCGACGGAAGTCAGTTACGCGGAGTCAGGGATTACTATTAAGTTCCATGGTAAGTTTGGCTCAGGTGAATTGCGCGCGCCATTGATTGGTGAGTTTAATGCAACCAACTTAATGCTCGCTTTTGCGACCTTATTAAGCTTAGGTAAAGAGAAACAAGCGTTACTCGAAACCGCAGGTCAACTGCAACCTGTACTCGGCCGAATGGAGTTATTCCAAACTGAGGATCGTGCCAAAGTCGTGGTCGATTATGCCCATACTCCTGATGCTTTAGAAAAAGCGCTGCAAGCTTTACGAGTTCATTGTGAAGGCCAGCTGTGGGCTATTTTTGGCTGCGGTGGTGATCGCGATGCAGGTAAGCGCCCGATGATGGCGGAAATTGCAGAGCGTCTAGGCGACAGAGTGGTGTTGACTGACGATAACCCACGCAGCGAAGACTCGGTTCAGATTGTGAAAGACATGTTAGCTGGGCTGTCAAAACCTGCTGAAGCGATTGTTCAGCATGACCGCTTCAAAGCACTGTCTTATGCCATTGAAAATGCTTCGCCAAACGACATTATCTTGTTAGCTGGGAAGGGTCATGAAGATTATCAGATTCGTAATGGCGAAACGATTCATTACTCCGACCGCGAGTCCGCAATGCAACTTTTAGGATTGACCTCATGATCAAAGTAACGTTATCTCAAATTGCAGACATCACACGTGGCGAGCGATTCGGCGACGATCTACTTATCGACGCGGTTTCTACTGATACACGAGCGATTGAGCGTGGGGCTCTATTTGTGGCGTTAGTAGGGGAGCGCTTTGATGCGCACAACTTTTGCCAACAAGCGGTAGATGCAGGTGCCGGTGCTTTACTCGTGGAAAAACGCTTAGATGTGAATGTGCCGCAAATTGTGGTGTCGGATACCAAACTTGCATTGGGTGAATTTGCTTCTTGGGTGCATCAAGCATGCCAAACACCTACCGTTGCCATCACCGGAAGTTGCGGTAAAACGACCGTAAAAGAAATGGTTGCGAGTATCCTGCAATTGAAAGGCAAAGTGCTATTCACGGCGGGTAACTTCAATAATGATATTGGTGTTCCGTTGACATTATTACGCTCACAGCAGGATGATGATTATGCCGTGATTGAGCTTGGTGCTAACCATATAGGTGAAATTGCTTACACGACTCAGTTAGTAAAACCAGATATCGCGTTAGTGAACAATGTAGCAGCCGCTCACCTTGAAGGCTTTGGTTCTATCGATGGCGTGAAACAAGCCAAAGGTGAAATCTACCAAGGCCTTTCAGCTGGTGGTATTGCGATTGTTAACCTAGACAGCAATGGTGAAGCCAAGTGGGATGAAGTGTTAGCAGATAAGAAAGTCATTACTTTTTCACAAAGTAATACTGATGCAGACTTCTTCGCTTCTAACATCGTATTGAACGCCGCAGGTGAAGCAAGCTTTGACTTACATATCGCAGCAAGCTCACAAGAAATTGAACTGTCTCTGGGTATTATAGGTCAACACAACGTTGCGAATGCGATCGCTGCTTCTATTATTGCGTTACAAATGGGAGCTACATTAGAAGAGGTTCGTGCTGGCCTTAAACATTTGAACAAAGTGAAAGGTCGCGTCGAGGTTGAAGCGCTGAGCGAAAAGATAAAATTGATTGACGACAGCTACAACGCGAGCGTGCCAGCCATGAAAGCGGCAGTTGATTTATTGGCCGCTTTCCCAGGTCAACGCTGGCTGATTTTAGGTAATATGGCGGAATTGGGCGAGGAAAGTCTTGCACTTCATCGTCAAGTCGGGGAACATGCTGCCCCACAAAAATTTGAACATGTTCTCACATATGGTGCAGACGCCAAGGTGATCAGTGATCTTTGCCAAGGCATTCATTTTGAGACGCACCAAGAGATGATTGAATACATCAAGCAGCATCTAGACCAAGCCGTTCCTGAAAACCATACGATATTGGTGAAAGGAGCGAATGGTGCACGTATGTTTGAAGTCGCTGCTGCTTTGAAGGAGTATTATTAATGATTATTTGGCTTGCCGAGCTGCTACAGCCATACCTGTCTTTTTTCCGATTGTTTGAATACTTGTCTTTTCGAGCAATCCTAAGCGTATTAACCGCTCTAGGTCTGTCATTATGGATGGGACCAATCATGATCAAGCGTTTGCAAATGCTGCAAATTGGTCAGGTAGTGCGTAACGAAGGTCCTGAATCTCACTTTAGTAAGCGTGGTACCCCAACAATGGGCGGTATCATGATCTTAGCGGCCATCTCAATCACGATTTTGCTATGGACAGACTTATCCAACCCTTACGTATGGGCGGTACTGACAGTCTTACTTGGCTACGGTGCGGTCGGATTTGTTGATGATTATCGTAAAGTGGTACGCAAAAATACCGATGGCTTGATCGCGCGTTGGAAGTACTTCTGGCAGTCGTTGATCGCGTTTGTCGTCGCTTTCGCATTGTATGCTTACGGTAAAGACACAGCAGCAACTCAGCTAGTGGTGCCATTCTTTAAAGACATCATGCCGCAGCTTGGTTTGATGTATATCATTCTGACTTACTTTGTCATTGTAGGTACAAGTAACGCGGTTAACCTGACTGATGGTCTAGACGGTTTGGCAATCATGCCAACGGTTCTTGTTGCAGCAGGCTTCGCGGTTATTGCATGGGCGACCGGTAACGTTAACTTCTCTGAATACCTTCATATTCCATACTTACCACATGCTTCTGAGTTGGTTGTCGTATGTACAGCAATCGTCGGTGCAGGCCTTGGTTTCTTGTGGTTTAACACGTATCCAGCACAAGTGTTCATGGGTGATGTCGGCTCACTAGCGCTTGGCGGCGCGTTAGGCACTATTGCTGTTCTCGTTCGTCAAGAGTTGGTGTTGGTGATCATGGGCGGTGTGTTTGTGATGGAAACGCTGTCGGTAATTCTACAGGTGGGTTCATACAAACTGCGTGGTCAGCGCATTTTTCGTATGGCACCGATTCACCACCACTACGAATTGAAAGGTTGGCCAGAACCTCGCGTAATCGTGCGTTTCTGGATTATTTCTATGGTTCTTGTTCTGATTGGTCTTGCGACATTGAAAGTGCGTTAATCGCACTTTCCAAGAACAAGATTTACAGTGTGATCAAATATGGAACGTTGGCAAAACATACATAGTGTTGTCGTCGTAGGGCTCGGTATTACCGGGCTCTCTGTCGTTAAACACCTAAGAAAAAATCAGCCACAGCTTGTGGTCAAAGTCATTGATACTCGCGTAAACCCTCCGGGTGCAGAGCGCTTGCCGGAAGATGTTCAACTGCATAGTGGTGGTTGGAATACAGACTGGCTTTCTGACGCGGATCTTATCGTGACCAACCCTGGTATTGCGCTAGCGACACCAGAGATCCAAGCCGTATTAGCAAAAGGTACGGCAGTAGTAGGTGATATCGAGTTATTCGCTTGGGCGGTGCAGAAACCGGTGATTGCGATTACGGGCTCAAACGGTAAGAGCACAGTAACCGACCTCACAGGTGTGATGGCTAACGCTGCAGGTTTGGATGTTGGCGTTGGTGGTAACATCGGTGTGCCTGCTCTGGATTTGTTAGAACAAGACGCAGACCTATATGTACTCGAACTCTCGAGCTTCCAGTTAGAAACGACGTCAAGCTTAAAGCTCAAAGCCGCTGCGTTTCTGAATCTTTCTGAAGATCATATGGATCGTTATCAAGGCATGTCTGACTATCGACAAGCTAAGTTGCGTATTTTTAACCATGCTGCTCTTGCAGTCGTGAACCGTGATGATCAAGAAACCTTCCCAGACGCAGAGATGCCATTGGTGACATTTGGCAGCGACAATCAGGACTTTGGTCTCGAGGTGGATGGCAACCGTACTTGGCTGCTCGATCACGGTCAACGAGTTGTCGCAAGTGATGAGCTTAAGTTGGTTGGTAAGCACAACTTATCTAACGCTCTGGTTGCTTTAGCGCTATTAAAAGCTGCGGACGTAAACTATCACAAAGCATTGAATGCACTTAAAAATTACACGGGACTGACACACCGATGCCAGGTGGTTGCGGATAATCAAGGCGTCAAATGGGTGAATGACTCTAAAGCAACTAATATTGCCAGCACTATGGCTGCGCTATCTGGTTTGGAATCGACAGGCAAGCTCTACTTACTCGTTGGTGGTGTTGGCAAAGGTGCTGACTTCTCGCCATTAAAACCGATCTTCGCGACGCTTAACTTGCAACTGTGTTGCTTTGGCGCTGATGGCGATGAATTTATGCCACTGCATGAATCTGCAATACGTTTCGACACTATGGAAGATGTGATTCAACAAGTATCTTCGCAGTTAAAACCAGGTGATATGGTGATGCTGTCTCCTGCATGTGCTAGCTTTGATCAATTCGACAACTTTATGGCAAGAGGTGATGCTTTCGCTGCTCTTGCTCAGAAATATGCATAATTAAAGGTTACACACTTCGTGGGTTTAGGTAACGTTAAACGCAGTATTGGCAATTGGCTCAAGCATCCAGCCCCAGAGGCGATGTTTGATCGTCAGTTAGTGTGGATTGCACTGGGTTTGATGTTGACTGGTTTGGTCATGGTAACCTCTGCATCATTTCCAATCAGCTCTCGATTAACGGAACAGCCGTTCCACTTTATGTTTCGTCATGCGACGTTTCTCGTGCTGGCGTTAGGGACCTCCGCTGTTATTTTGCAAGTGCCTTTGCAAGAGTGGTTTAAGAAGAGCCATTACTTACTTTGGGCTTCTTTCGCACTGTTGATCATCGTGCTCTTGGCGGGTAAGTCGGTTAATGGTGCGTCTCGTTGGATTCCCCTTGGGCTGTTTAACCTTCAGCCAGCGGAAGTCGCGAAGCTATCGCTGTTTATCTTCATGTCTGGTTACTTAGTTCGAAAGCAAGACGAAGTACGACAAACGTTCTTTGGTGGCTTTATGAAGCCAATCATGGTGTTTGCCTTCTTCGCAGTATTACTACTTGGTCAGCCAGACTTGGGGACGGTCGTCGTGATGCTGGTCACGCTGTTTGGCATGCTTTTTATCGCAGGTGCAAAACTAACCCAGTTTCTCGCCTTGATGGTGGCAGGTATCGGCGCTGTAGTAGGTTTGATTCTCGTCGAGCCATACCGTATGCGACGAGTAACCTCCTTCCTTGACCCGTGGGAAGATCCATTTGGCAGTGGCTATCAGTTGACTCAGTCTTTGATGGCGTTTGGTCGTGGTGAATGGTTCGGACAAGGTCTCGGTAATTCAATTCAAAAACTGGAATATCTACCGGAAGCGCATACCGACTTTGTGTTTGCCGTACTTGCTGAAGAGCTTGGTTTCGTAGGCGTAGTGCTGGTCTTAATGCTGATTTTTAGCTTGGTGCTAAAAGCGGTTTACATCGGCAAGCGTGCATTTGAAGAAGGCGAAATGTTCGGAGGTTATCTGGCTTTCGGAATTGGTATTTGGTTTGCGTTTCAAACCTTGGTTAATGTTGGAGCTGCCGCCGGTATTGTTCCAACTAAAGGTTTAACACTTCCACTCATCAGTTATGGTGGTTCTAGTCTAATAATTATGTCCGTCGCAGTGTCCATACTACTGCGTATCGATTACGAATGCCGCTTGAAACGCGAGCAACAACAATCAGAACAACAAGCTAATGAAACAAAATAAACGTTTGATGGTGATGGCTGGTGGTACTGGCGGTCACGTATTCCCAGGTTTGGCGGTAGCAAAACAGCTTCAAGAGCAAGGTTGGGAGATCCGTTGGTTAGGTACGGCGGATCGAATGGAAGCGGATTTGGTGCCAAAACATGGCATTGAAATCGACTTTATCAAAGTGAAAGGGTTACGAGGTCAAGGCGTTAAACGTCTTCTTGCAGCACCATTTCAAATTATCAATGCCATTATGCAGGCTCGTGCTCACATGAAACGCTGGCAGCCAGACGCAGTGCTTGGTATGGGCGGTTATGTTAGCGGCCCGGGCGGTATTGCCGCTTGGATGAGTGGCATTCCTGTTGTTCTGCATGAACAAAATGCAGTAGCAGGTTTAACGAACCAATGGTTATCGAAAATCGCTAAGAAGGTTTTTCAGGCTTTCCCAGGCGCTTTTCCAAATGCCGAAGTGGTTGGGAACCCAGTTCGTGAAGATGTGACTCAATTAGCAGCGCCAATTGAGCGCATGCAAGAGCGCCAAGGTCCAATTCGCATTTTGGTGATGGGTGGCAGCCAAGGCGCACGTATTCTTAACCAAACTCTGCCAGAAGTGATGTCGAAATTGGGCGAAGATTACTATGTTCGTCATCAAGCGGGCAAAGGTGCCGCCGAAGAAGTGAATGCAGCATACCAAGCTAATGGTGTGGTAAATGCAGAAGTAATGGAATTCATTGATGACGTTGCAGAAGCTTACGCATGGGCTGACCTTTTAGTTTGTCGCTCTGGAGCGTTAACCGTTTCTGAAGTCTCGGCGGCAGGTGTAGGCGCTATTTTTGTTCCATTCATGCACAAAGACCGCCAGCAAGCACTTAATGCAGACCACTTGGTGGATTGCGGCGCGGCGAAAATGATTGAACAACCAGATTTAACCGTTGAGTCTCTGACTCAGCAGATCCAACAATTGGATCGCCAAGCTTTACTTACAATGGCTGAGCAAGCGCGTGGCGCTGCAAAATTGAATGCTGACCGAGTTGTCGCACAAGCCATTGTCGCTTTGACCGAAAAGCGTTAACCGAATTATTGAGAATAGAATTGATGACAATCCAACATACACAAGACTTAGCTCAGATTCGCGCAATGGTGCCAGAGATGCGCCGCGTGAAATCCATCCACTTCATCGGTATTGGTGGTGCGGGCATGAGCGGCATTGCAGAAGTGCTGTTGAACGAAGGCTACCAAATCACAGGTTCTGATCTATCAGAGAACGCTGTGACAGAGCGTTTGGTATCAAAAGGTGCGACGGTATTTATTGGTCATCAAGCCAGTAATGTAGAAAAAGCAAGTGTGGTTGTTGTGTCAACGGCGATCAACGAAGAAAACCCAGAAGTGATGGCGGCACGTGAATTACGCATCCCTATTGTACGCCGCGCAGAGATGTTGGCTGAATTGATGCGATTCCGTCACGGTATTGCCGTTGCGGGTACACACGGTAAAACCACGACGACCGCTCTTGTCACTCAAATCTATTCTGAAGCCGGTCTTGATCCAACGTTTGTGAATGGCGGTTTGGTGAAAAGCGCAGGTACAAATGCGCGTCTAGGCTCGAGTCGTATTCTAATTGCAGAGGCAGATGAAAGTGACGCGTCATTCCTGCACTTGCAACCAATGGTGAGCATTGTTACCAATATCGAAGCCGATCATATGGATACCTATGGTGGTGACTTTGAAACCTTAAAGCAAACCTTCATCGATTTCCTTCATAATCTACCGTTTTACGGCCAAGCAATTGTTTGCATTGATGATCCTGTGGTTCGAGAGTTAATCCCACGTATTAGTCGTCAAGTGATAACTTACGGTTTTTCTGAAGATGCCGACGTACGTATTGAAGATTATCGTCAAGAGGGGCAGCAAGGCAAATTTACGGTAGTACGTAAAGGGCGAGCTAACTTAGATATCACGCTGAATATTCCAGGTCGTCACAATGCATTGAATGCGTCTGCTGCGATTGCGGTTGCTACTGAAGATGACATTGAAGACGATGCGATCCTAAAGGCAATGGCTGGTACGCAAGGTACGGGAAGACGTTTTGATCACCTTGGCGAGTTTGATACTGGCAACGGCCATGCAATGCTTGTTGATGATTACGGCCATCATCCAACAGAAGTGGATGTAACCATTAATGCAGCACGCAGTGGTTGGCAAGACAAGCGTTTGGTGATGATTTTCCAACCGCACCGTTATAGCCGTACTCGTGATTTATACGATGATTTCGCGAATGTGCTTGAACAGGTGGATGTATTGATCATGCTGGATGTTTACGCAGCGGGTGAAAAGCCGATTGCAGGTGCTGATGGGCGCGCTTTATGTCGCACAATTCGCAGCCGAGGCAAGGTAGATCCGATTTTTGTTCCAGAAATCGAGCAATTACCTTCAGTTTTAGCTAACGTTATACAAGACGGCGACCTAATCTTAACGCAAGGTGCGGGTGATATTGGTAAAGTGGCGAAACAGCTGGCAGGTCTTAAATTGAATATAAACAAGATGCTTGGCTGACACATATTGTTGATGCGAAGGACAGATAAAGACTCAGATCTCGATTTTGCGTCAATATCATTGTGATTTATTGCTATCAGTGTTTGATAGTTTACAAGAGCTCAGTATAATCCCAAGGTTAAAGTCAAGACTTTTACCTCTGCGTAATTATATGGGTAAAAAGTACACGACAAAAGTCAGGAAACGAAGACGTTGTTGAATATTGCACTGAATGACGAGCGACCAAACACGGGTAACAACCGTGGTCGCCAAGAAAAAATCTTGGGTGCGTTATTTTTCGTTGTGGTTGTGACTTTAATTAGTTCTGTTTTGTACGCGGCGATCAGTTGGATGTGGGATGACCAAAGGTTACCTCTCTCCAAAATAGTACTTCAGGGGAAACTGGAGTATGTCCAAGCTGACGATGTGCAGGCTGCATTTAGTCGAATTGATCACATCGGTACATTTATGTCTCAGGATATTGATGTATTACAGCAAAGTGTCGAAGCTCTGCCATGGGTAGCGCATGCCGCAATCCGAAAGCAGTGGCCGGATACAGTAAAAGTTTTTTTGACGGAGCATCAACCAGAAGCCATTTGGAATGGCAACGAACTGTTAGATAGAAACGGGTTCGTTTTTGATGGAGATGTTGCTCTGTTGCAAGAAGAAAAAGTGAAGCTGTACGGACCCAAAGATAGCGGACCGGAAGTCTTACAGACTTACCGTGATTTGAGTCCTAAGTTTCAGCAATTGGGTTTAGCGATATCGTCTCTGGTATTAAACGAGCGACGAGCTTGGCAAATCATCCTTGATAACGGTATTCGATTAGAGCTCGGAAAAGAGTCTCTTCTTGAGCGTATAGAGCGCTTTTTTAAGCTCTATAACAAGCTTGGCAGTGACACGCAAAGAATCAGTTATATCGATCTTAGGTACGATACAGGAGCCGCAGTTGGTTGGTTTCCTGAACAAGAGTTAGAAGAGAGTACAGATGACTAAGGCCGCTGATGACAACATTATTGTTGGTCTTGATATAGGCACTGCAACCGTATCGGCTCTAGTGGGTGAGGTTTTACCAGACGGTCAAATTAATATTATTGGCGCAGGTAGTAGCCCCTCACGCGGCATGGATAAAGGTGGCGTGAATGATTTGGAGTCGGTTGTAAAATCAGTACAACGTGCAATTGATCAAGCTGAATTAATGGCAGAGTGCCAGATCAGCCGAGTCTTCATTTCGTTGTCTGGTAAGCATATCGCAAGCCGAATTGAAAAAGGTATGGGCACGATTTCTGATGAAGAGGTGTCTCAAGAAGACATGGATCGCGCTATCCATACCGCAAAATCGATTAAAATCGGTGATGAACAGCGAATTCTTCATGTGATCCCGCAAGAGTTCACCATTGATTACCAAGAAGGAATCAAAAATCCGCTTGGTTTATCTGGGGTAAGAATGGAAGTGAGTGTCCACCTTATCTCATGCCATAATGACATGGCACGCAACATTATTAAGGCGGTAGAACGCTGCGGCCTTAAAGTAGAACAACTCGTATTTTCTGGGCTTGCTGCTAGCAATGCAGTAATCACCGAGGATGAAAGAGAGCTTGGAGTTTGTGTGGTTGATATTGGCGCCGGCACGATGGATGTGGCCATCTGGACTGGCGGTGCGTTACGTCACACAGAAGTATTTTCGTACGCAGGAAATGCTGTAACCAGTGATATTGCTTTTGCTTTTGGTACGCCAGTGAGCGATGCTGAAGAAATAAAAGTCAAATATGGCTGTGCTTTGAGTGAACTGGTCAGTAAGGATGACACGGTTAATGTACCAAGCGTAGGTGGACGACCATCACGTAGCCTGCAACGTCAAACGTTGTCAGAAGTGATTGAGCCACGCTACTCTGAGCTTATGGGACTGGTTAACCAAACTATCGACTCTGTACAAGCAAAATTGCGCGAAGAGGGTATCAAGCACCATCTCGCCGCGGGAGTTGTACTCACTGGCGGTGCTGCGCAAATGGACGGAGTGGTAGAATGTGCGGAACGCGTATTCCGCAATCAAGTAAGGGTCGGCAAACCGCTCGAAGTCAGCGGATTAACTGACTATGTAAAAGAGCCGTACCATTCTACGGCAGTTGGATTACTTCATTACGCAAGAGACATGCAGTCTAGCGACGATAGCGATTATAATGAACCTAAACGCTCATCTGTAACTGGCTTTTTCGATAAATTGCGTAACTGGATACAAAAAGAGTTTTAACCTGAGTTGCAGGATAAACGGAGACAACACATGTTTGAACCGATGATGGAAATGTCTGACGATGCAGTAATCAAGGTCGTTGGGGTTGGTGGCGGCGGTGGTAACGCCGTTGAACACATGGTGCGTGAATCCATCGAAGGTGTGGAATTCATCAGCGTCAACACTGATGCGCAAGCACTTCGTAAGACAAGCGTTGGCAATGTTATTCAGATCGGTGGTGATATCACTAAAGGTCTGGGTGCAGGTGCTAATCCACAGGTTGGCCGTGACGCAGCTCTCGAAGACAGAGATCGAATTAAAGATTCCCTGACTGGCGCCGATATGGTGTTTATCGCAGCTGGTATGGGTGGCGGTACCGGTACTGGTGCAGCGCCTGTTATTGCTGAAGTGGCTAAAGAGCTTGGCATTCTAACAGTAGCGGTAGTAACTAAACCGTTTAGTTTTGAAGGTAAAAAGCGTTTGGCATTTGCTGAGCAAGGTATCGATGAGCTGTCTAAGCATGTTGACTCTTTGATCACGATTCCAAACGAAAAGCTACTTAAAGTACTTGGTCGTGGTGTAACACTACTAGAAGCTTTTGCAAGCGCTAACGATGTTCTTAAGAATGCCGTTCAAGGTATTGCTGAGCTAATTACTCGCCCTGGCATGATCAACGTCGACTTTGCGGACGTAAGAACTGTAATGTCTGAAATGGGTCACGCAATGATGGGTAGCGGCATCGCCAAAGGTGAAGACCGTGCTGAAGAAGCGGCTGAAATGGCAATTTCTAGCCCACTTCTGGAAGACATCGATCTAGCGGGCGCTCGTGGTGTTCTTGTCAATATTACTGCTGGTCTGGATATGCGTCTTGACGAGTTTGAGACGGTTGGTAATACAGTGAAGGCATTCGCTTCTGACAATGCGACTGTTGTTATCGGTACTTCTCTAGACCCTGATATGACTGACGAAATCCGCGTAACAGTTGTAGCGACAGGTATTGGTAATGAGAAAAAGCCAGATATCACGCTAGTTGCGGGTGGTAAAGCTAAAGTGGCACCGACGCCGCAAGCTCAACCACAGCAACAAGCAGCGGCAACGCAAGCTGAAGAAAAACCGGCACAGACTTTGCAAAATAATCAAGTGCAAGAGAAGCCACAGGTAACTCCTCAGCCGACAAACACTGCTCCTTCTTCTCCAGCTTCGTCGAGCCAAAGTTCTGCGGCTCCAAAGCAAGAAAAGGAAAGTGGTTATTTAGATATACCGGCATTTTTGCGTCGTCAGGCTGATTAATCTTTAACCCATAAATTTGACATGGCTCAAAATTATGGTAGCATTCACGGTCGACGTTACAGACGGCCGTGTTTTGTAGCAAATTTTTGAGAGGCAAGCAGATGATCAGACAACGTACTCTGAAAGAAATAGTGAAAACAACTGGTGTGGGTCTCCACTCTGGTCGTAAAGTCACACTTACTCTGCGCCCGGCTGCTGCAAATACAGGTATCATTTACCGTCGTACAGATGTAAATCCACCTGTAGATTTTCCAGCTGATCCAGCTTCGGTTCGTGACACTATGCTATGTACAGCACTAGTGAACGACGAAGGCGTGCGTATTTCAACTGTTGAGCACTTGAATGCGGCACTTGCTGGTATGGGCATCGATAACATTGTTGTCGAAGTAGACGCACCTGAAATTCCGATCATGGATGGTAGTGCAAGCCCATTTGTATACTTGCTACAACAAGCAGGTATCGAAACGCAAAATGCGCCAAAACGCTTCATCCGCATCAAAAAGCCAGTTCGTTTTGAAGATGGTGATAAATGGGCAGAATTTGTACCATTTAACGGCTTCCGTATGGACTTCGAAATTGAGTTTAATCACCCAGCGATTGAATCAGACGAGCAACGTTTGCTGTTTGATTTCTCGTCAAAAGGCTTTGTTCGTGAGATTTCTCGAGCACGTACGTTTGGCTTTATGCGTGATATCGAATATCTACAATCTCAAAACCTAGTTTTGGGTGGTAGTTTTGATAATGCTATCGTTTTGGATGATTACCGTATTCTTAATGAAGAAGGTCTACGCTTTGAAAATGAGTTTGTGACTCACAAAGTGTTGGATGCGATTGGTGACCTTTACATGTGTGGCCATCCAATCATTGGTGAATTCCGTGCCTTTAAATCTGGCCACGGTTTAAATAACCAACTGTTACGTGCTGTTCTTGCAGATCAGGAAGCGTGGGAGTGGACTACATTCGAAGAAGAAGTCGGCTCACCAGTAGCATTCGCAGAACCAAATATGGTGCTTGCGTAAATACTTGGCATTAGAATTAATAAAAAACCAGGTTTGTGCCTGGTTTTTTGCTATTTGGCTTTAATCTTCGACTTATCAATAACATTCAAGCTTTCAGCATATTGAAATAACGTTCACTTACGATCTTCCTTTTCTGCCATATCGGCTAATCGTTTTAAACGCTCTTGAATTTTAGGTGGCGCCATGTCGGCAATCGTCATTAATGACTTTGCTGCAGATTCTGTTAGTGGTGGACGCTTAGGTCTGTCGTCTTGTTGAAAGCGGTTTCTATATAGTGAAGGATTGATCCTCACTTCAACGCTCATCAGCTTGGCAAAGCCTTGAGTACGAAGTTTATTTAGGATCATGAGGCGATCGTAATCGATCTTCATTTTGATCGCGGCACTAGAGACATCGATCAATAGATGGCCGTTACGAACATTCGCTACTCGGCAATGATCGGCCGTCCCCATGGGTAAGACCTCTTGCAAAGCTTGGTTAAGCTGTAAGATTTCTCCAGCATGTTCTTGAATCTGCTTGAACTGTGACTCAGCAATAACATCTTCAGTCGAGGTTGGACGGTGATCACGCATAGGTAAAATCTAATTTTGTTGAGATATAGCTATTCTAGAGCAGCTTTCTATCAAGGTATAGTTTACATTAACGTCTTTAGCTTCAGTTTTACAATGTAGCAAGGTAAAAAGCAAAGTTTGCTCTGGATGGATTACACATATTGCGGTATGCAATATCGGCTAATCAGTCACCACTTTAAGTAAAAACTTCAGAGTGCTTCAAACAAATACGTCTATTTATGGTTGTATCGATTAAAAATCCTTACACTAAGCCACATTGTTTCAAAACTTAGCCTTGAAATATGGATGTTTGAACTCAATATCTTTGATAAATGATTTATCTCAGTATTCTTAGTTCCAAACTGGCAGAGACTGAAGGCATTATGAGTAGATCGGGAACGGTCTGAATAAAGAGAGATTCACGAAAAATGATAACTAAGCTACTGACAAAAGTGATTGGCAGTCGCAACGACCGAACACTGCGCCGCCTTAGAAAAATTGTAAAAGAAATTAATAACTATGAGCCAACATTCGAGGCTCTAAGTGACGAAGAGTTAAAAGCAAAGACGGTTGAATTCCGTGAGCGCCTAGATAAGGGTGAAACTCTTGATAAACTACTTCCAGAAGCTTTTGCTACGGTTCGTGAAGCATCTAAGCGTGTCTACGGTATGCGCCACTTCGACGTCCAGCTTATCGGTGGTATGGTTCTAAATGCGGGTCAAATCGCTGAAATGCGTACGGGTGAAGGTAAAACGCTGACGGCAACGCTTCCTGCTTACCTAAATGCCCTAGCTGGTAAAGGCGTTCATATTGTAACAGTGAACGATTATCTAGCTAAACGTGATGCAGAGACAAACCGCCCTCTATTTGAATTTTTAGGTATGACTGTTGGCGTAAACGTGCCAAACATGCCTCCTCAAGAGAAAAAAGAAGCGTACCAAGCTGACATCTTGTACGGAACGAACAATGAATTTGGTTTTGACTACCTTCGTGACAATATGGCTTTCCGTAGCGAAGATCGCGTACAACGTGAACGCTTCTTTGCAGTTGTCGATGAGGTGGACTCAATCCTAATTGATGAAGCTCGTACCCCTTTAATCATTTCTGGTCCTGCTGAAGATAGCTCTGAGCTATACACCCGAATCAACCTTTTGATCCCGCATCTTAAAAAGCAAGACAAAGAAGACTCTGAAGAATATCGTGGTGATGGTCACTACACTGTTGATGAGAAATCAAAGCAAGTATACCTCACAGAAACGGGCCAAGAGTACGTTGAAGAACTGTTGGTGAAAAATGGTCTTATGGAAGAGGGTGACACACTTTACTCTCCGACTAACATCAGCATGTTACATCACGTGAATGCCGCTTTGCGTGCTCATGTGTTGTTTGAGCGCAACGTTGATTACATCGTTACTGACGAAGGTGAAGTAGTAATTGTTGATGAACATACTGGTCGTACAATGCCAGGTCGTCGTTGGTCTGAAGGTCTTCACCAAGCAGTAGAAGCGAAAGAAGGCGTTAAGATTCAAAACGAAAACCAAACTTTGGCTTCGATTACCTTCCAGAACTACTTCCGCTTATACGAAAAACTGTCTGGTATGACAGGTACTGCGGATACTGAAGCGTTTGAGTTCCAATCTATTTATGGCTTGGAAACGGTGGTTATCCCAACCAACAAACCAATGATTCGTAACGATATGCCGGATGTGGTGTACCGTACCGAAGCTGAGAAGTTTGCTGCAATCATTGAAGATATCAAAGAGCGCGTTGCGAAAGGTCAGCCAACATTGGTTGGTACAGTATCGATTGAAAAATCAGAACTTCTTTCTAACGCATTGAAGAAAGCGAAGATCAAACACAACGTATTGAATGCGAAATTCCATGAAAAGGAAGCGGAAATTGTTGCTGAAGCGGGTATGCCTGGTGCGGTAACTATCGCGACCAACATGGCCGGTCGTGGTACGGACATTGTGCTTGGCGGTAGTTGGCAATCAAAAGTGGAAGCTTTGGAGAACCCAACTCAAGAACAAATCGATGCGATTAAAGCAGAGTGGAAAGTGGTACATGATCAAGTACTAGATGCTGGTGGTCTACACATCATTGGTACTGAGCGCCACGAATCTCGCCGTATTGATAACCAGCTACGTGGTCGTTCTGGTCGTCAAGGAGATGCGGGTTCATCTCGCTTCTACCTATCTATGGAAGACTCTTTGTTACGTATTTTCACTTCTGATCGTATGGCGAGCCTTATCCAAAGTGGTATGGAAGAAGGTGAAGCAATTGAATCGAAAATGCTTTCTCGCTCAATTGAAAAAGCACAGCGTAAAGTGGAAGGTCGTAACTTTGATATCCGTAAGCAGCTACTAGAATACGATGATGTGGCGAACGATCAGCGTAAGGTTGTCTACGAGCTGCGCGACGAATTGATGAACGTTGAAGACATCAGCGGTATGATCGAGCAAAACCGTGAAGATGTGCTAACAGCGGTTATTGATGAGTACATCCCGCCACAATCACTAGAAGATATGTGGGACGTTGAAGGTCTGCAAGAGCGCTTGAAAGCAGACTTCGATCTTGATGCGCCAGTGAAGCAATGGCTTGAAGAAGACGATAAGCTTTACGAAGAGGCGCTACGCGAGAAGATCATCAATCTAGCCGTTGAAGTGTATAAAGAGAAAGAGGAAGTGGTGGGTGCGCAAGTGCTTCGTAACTTCGAGAAATCGGTTATGCTTCAAACTCTGGATACGCTTTGGAAAGAGCACTTGGCAGCAATGGATCACTTGCGTCAGGGTATTCACTTACGCGGCTATGCGCAGAAGAACCCGAAACAGGAATACAAGCGTGAATCGTTTGAACTGTTTGAAGGTCTACTAGAAGCGCTGAAAACTGATGTGATTACTGTTCTATCTCGCGTTCGAGTCCAGCAACAAGAAGAAGTTGAACGTATGGAAGAGCAACGTCGTGCGCAAGCTGAAGAGGCCGCTCGTCGTGCTCAAGCGCAACACGCAGCAGCACAAAACCCTCTTTCTGAAGGTGAAGAATCTGAAGAAGGTTCAAGTCAGCCAATGGTACGTGATGAACGTAAAGTAGGTCGCAATGAGCCTTGCCCTTGTGGTAGTGGTAAGAAGTATAAACAGTGCCACGGCAAGATCGACTAACGTATTAGTCAGATAATTTTTTAAAGAGTCGCCTAGGCGGCTCTTTTTTTAAGCAAATTCTGTGGCTGTCGAATTTCATAAGTTTTGATAGCATCGGATAGTTTTAGAGATGCAAAGACCGTTGAAGTGTAACGGCTTGAGAGTTAGGAACCCCTATGAAAAGAATTCACATAGTCGCGGCTATTATTTTTAACCAAGACAAATCAAAAATTTTTATTACAAAGCGTCCAGACGACAAGCATAAAGGCGGGTTTTGGGAGTTTCCCGGCGGGAAAGTCGAGTCAGGAGAAAGTATTGAACATGCTCTAGCAAGAGAACTTGAAGAAGAAGTAGGAATTGAAGTTACTGAGCAAGCCCTTTTCGAGCATTTGGAATATGACTATCCAGACAAATCACTTAAGTTTGATTTTATTACGGTATCTAAGTTCAGTAATGAGCCTTACGGCCGAGAAGGTCAAGAAGGTCGCTGGGTTGAGATAAGAGAATTGGGTAACTATGCCTTTCCTGAAGCGAACGTGCCTATCTTGGAGCGTGTCGTAAAAGAGTTCGCTTAAGCCTGATGAACTTGCTTGTGGTAACCACGGTATGTTGTTAGTTTAAACAGATTAAGCGAAACGAGAGAACGAGAGCAAACCTCGTTATCCAGAGAAGGAGAGAAAGCGCAATGGTTCGTATTGCAATCGCAGGAGCAGCAGGCCGAATGGGCCGTAATTTGGTTAAAGCTTCACACCTTAACCCAGAGGCGACAGTGAGCGCGGGATCAGAACGACCTGAGTCCTCACTTGTCGGTGTCGATATCGGTGAGCTTTGTGGTGAAGGTAAATTCGATGTGTTCTTAACGGATGATCTTGCTAAAGACGTCGATAATTTTGATGTAATCATCGATTTTACTGCCCCAGTAAGTACGTTGGCGAATCTTGAACTGTGTAAGAAGCATGGAAAGAGTATTGTGATTGGGACGACTGGTTTCAGTGATGCAGAGCGTGAACTGATTGACGAAGCCGCTAAGCAAGTGCCTGTTGTCATGGCTCCTAACTACTCTGTTGGTGTGAACCTAGTATTTAAGCTTCTTGAGAAAGCAGCCAAAGTGATGGGCGACTACTGTGATGTTGAGATTGTCGAAGCACATCATCGTCATAAAGTTGATGCTCCTTCTGGTACCGCTATCGGGATGGGCGAAGCCATTGCTGGTGCGATGGGCAACAAGCTGAATGATGTAGCTGTCTATGCGCGAGAAGGTATCACAGGTGAACGTACTAAAGATGAGATCGGCTTTGCTACAATTCGCGCTGGCGATATTGTCGGTGAGCACACAGCCATGTTTGCTGATATCGGGGAACGAGTGGAGATAACGCACAAAGCGACCGATCGTATGACGTTTGCTAATGGCGCCGTCAAGGCCGCTGTTTGGTTGAGTGCCAAACCAGCGGGCTTTTATACCATGACAGATGTTTTGGGATTGAATGAACTCTAAATACATAATTATTCGCCGGCGGTAGCCGGCTTTTTTATATCTATAGAATTAGTTGTAAATGAAATGATTCTAACAGAAAGTATTTTGGTGCTTACTTTTGTTGTTGTTTTGGTTGTTTTGTGGGTGTTTTGGGTTTTGATGCCTAAAAACTAATGTCTTTTTTGTTGTGTGAACGTTTGCGTGAAAAACTCATACTTTTTTGTGATCTCTAAAAAGTTCAAATTTGTAAAATTCATTAAACCTCTATGCCTCTCTATGTAATAGCATGTAAAAGTTATCTTTTTGGGCCTTACTGATTCAAAATGACCTTACTCGCTAGAAATTAATCATTTATTTTTGATTGTAGGTTGACAGGTTTCGAGTCCAACTTTAGAATACCGCCAATTTGTCTGAAATACCTATTTATGTAGATTTTATAGGTAAAGGAAGGCATGTTTGCAGTTTGATTTATTTTTTTTGCATTTTTATTCTGGAGGTTGTCTTGGGTAAATTAGCACTGTTGGTCCTAGAAGATGGGACAGTGTTCCGCGGAGTGTCCATAGGGGCAGATGGTCTTTCCGTTGGTGAAGTCGTTTTTAATACCTCGATGACGGGGTATCAAGAAATCCTCACTGATCCTTCCTATTCTCAGCAAATCGTCACTCTCACTTATCCTCACATTGGCAATACCGGAACCACTTCCGAAGATGAAGAATCCTCTTCCATTCATGCACAAGGCCTTGTGATTCGCGATCTTCCTCTAATCGCTTCTAACTTCCGTAACGAACAATCCCTCTCTGATTATCTTAAGTCTCAAAATATCGTTGGCATCGCTGATATCGATACTCGTAAGCTCACTCGTATCCTGCGTGAAAAAGGTGCTCAAAACGGCTGTATTGTTGCGGGCAATAACCTAGACGAAGCTTTGGCACTAGCGAAAGCAAAAGAATTCCCAGGCTTAAAAGGAATGGACCTTGCGAAAGAAGTTACAACAAAAGAAGCGTATCAGTGGAAACAAGGTTCGTGGACGCTTGAAGGTGGACTTCCAGAGGCGAAAGATGACAGCGAGCTGCCATACCACGTTGTCGCTTACGACTTCGGCGCAAAACGCAACATCTTACGAATGTTGGTTGACCGCGGCTGCCGCTTAACGGTTGTACCTGCAGAAACGTCAGCGGAAGAAGTTCTGGCACTAAATCCAGATGGCGTATTCTTATCGAACGGCCCTGGTGACCCAGAACCATGTACTTACGCGATTGAAGCAACCAAAGTGTTCCTAGAAAAAGGCCTGCCAATTTTTGGTATTTGTCTAGGTCACCAAATTCTGGCGCTAGCATCAGGTGCGCAAACGGTGAAAATGAAGTTTGGTCACCACGGTGCAAACCACCCAGTAAAAGATTTAGAGCGTAACGTTGTGATGATCACTTCGCAAAACCACGGCTTTGCGGCAGATGAAGCAACATTACCGGAAAACTTACGTGCTACTCACGTATCGCTATTTGATGGCTCTTTGCAAGGTATCCACCGCACAGACAAGCCAGCATTTAGCTTCCAAGGTCACCCAGAAGCGAGCCCTGGTCCACATGACGCGGCACCGCTATTTGACCACTTTATCGAACTAATCAAAAAACACAGCGCTTAATTCGGAGTAGTAGATAATGCCAAAACGTACTGACATTCAAAGTATTCTAATTCTTGGTGCTGGTCCGATTGTTATCGGTCAGGCATGTGAGTTTGACTACTCTGGCGCACAAGCGTGTAAAGCTCTTCGTGAAGAAGGCTACCGAGTTATCCTGGTTAACTCTAACCCAGCAACGATTATGACTGACCCAGAGATGGCAGATGCGACTTACATCGAGCCGATTCAGTGGGAAGTTGTACGCAAGATCATCGAGAAAGAACGTCCTGATGCAGTTCTGCCAACTATGGGTGGTCAGACAGCACTTAACTGTGCGTTAGATTTAGAGAAGCACGGCGTTCTCGCAGAGTTTGGCGTAGAGATGATTGGTGCAACGGCTGATGCAATCGACAAAGCGGAAGACCGTTCTCGTTTTGATAAAGCGATGAAGTCTATCGGCCTTGAGTGTCCTCGCGCAGATACAGCGAAGAGCATGGAAGAAGCTTACAAAGTTTTAGATATGGTTGGCTTCCCTTGTATCATTCGTCCATCGTTCACCATGGGTGGCACTGGTGGTGGTATCGCGTACAACAAAGAAGAGTTCGAAGAAATCTGTCGTCGCGGTCTGGACTTATCTCCGACCAACGAACTTCTTATCGATGAGTCACTAATCGGTTGGAAAGAGTACGAAATGGAAGTCGTTCGTGACAAAGCGGACAACTGTATCATCGTATGTTCAATCGAGAACTTTGACCCAATGGGCATCCATACGGGCGACTCAATCACGGTTGCTCCAGCACAAACACTGACTGACAAAGAATACCAGCTTATGCGTAATGCATCGCTAGCTGTTCTGCGTGAAATCGGTGTTGAAACAGGTGGTTCAAACGTACAGTTTGGTATCAACCCGAAAGATGGTCGTATGGTCATCATCGAGATGAACCCGCGTGTATCTCGCTCTTCTGCGCTAGCATCAAAAGCAACAGGCTTCCCAATTGCGAAAATTGCCGCGAAACTGGCTGTTGGCTTTACGCTAGACGAACTACAAAACGACATCACAGGTGGTGCAACACCCGCGTCATTTGAACCAACTATCGACTACGTCGTAACTAAGATCCCTCGCTTTAACTTCGAGAAATTTGCTGGTGCAAACGATCGTCTGACAACTCAGATGAAATCGGTTGGTGAGGTAATGGCGATTGGTCGTAACCAACAAGAATCTCTTCATAAAGCACTGCGTGGCCTAGAAGTTGGCGCAACTGGTTTTGATGAGATGGTCGATCTGGAAGCGCCAGATGCACTGACTAAGATTCGTCACGAACTTAAAGAAGCAGGTGCAGAGCGTATCTGGTACATCGCCGATGCATTCCGAGCGGGTATGTCAGTCGACGGTGTGTTCAACTTGACTCAAATCGACCGCTGGTTCCTGGTTCAAATCGAAGAAATTGTAAAACTCGAAGAACAAGTCAAGGCGGGCGGCTACGCAGGTTTGACCAAAGAAGTGCTTCGTCAGATGAAACGCAAAGGCTTCTCTGATGCTCGCTTGTCTAAATTGCTTGGTGTCGCTGAAAGTGAAATTCGCCGTGCTCGTGAGCAGTTTGATATTCATCCGGTTTACAAACGTGTGGATACATGTGCAGCAGAGTTTTCTTCTGACACGGCTTACATGTACTCATCTTACGATGAAGAATGTGAAGCAAACCCAACAGACAAAGATAAGATCATGGTTCTTGGTGGCGGTCCAAACCGTATCGGCCAAGGTATTGAATTCGATTACTGTTGTGTCCATGCATCACTTGCGCTGCGTGAAGACGGTTACGAAACCATTATGGTTAACTGTAACCCAGAAACGGTATCTACTGACTACGATACGTCTGATCGTCTGTACTTCGAGCCAGTAACTCTGGAAGATGTACTGTCTATCGCTCGCGTTGAAAAACCAAAAGGTGTGATTGTTCAGTACGGTGGTCAAACGCCACTTAAACTGGCTCGTGCTCTAGAAGCGGCTGGTGTGCCAATCATTGGTACTAGCCCAGATGCTATCGACCGTGCGGAAGACCGTGAACGCTTCCAAGCCGCTGTTGACCGTTTAGGTCTACTTCAGCCAGAAAACGCGACAGTAACAACGATGGAGCAAGCGGTTGAGAAATCGAAAGAAATTGGCTTCCCATTAGTTGTTCGTCCATCTTATGTACTCGGTGGTCGTGCGATGGAAATCGTGTACGACGAGCAAGACCTGCGTCGCTACTTCAACGAAGCAGTAAGCGTATCGAACGAGTCTCCAGTTCTGCTAGACCGTTTCTTGGATGATGCAACCGAAGTTGATATTGATGCTATCTGTGACGGTGAACGCGTCGTTATCGGCGGTATCATGGAGCACATCGAACAAGCGGGTGTTCACTCTGGTGACTCTGCATGTTCACTGCCTGCATACACGCTAAGTCAGGAAATTCAAGACAAGATGCGTGAGCAAGTTGAGAAGTTAGCATTCGAACTCGGTGTACGCGGTTTGATGAACACGCAGTTTGCTGTGAAAGATAACGACGTTTATCTAATTGAAGTGAACCCTCGTGCTGCTCGTACGGTACCATTCGTATCGAAAGCGACAGGCGCTCCTCTAGCGAAAATCGCTGCACGTGTAATGGCGGGTCAATCTCTAGAGTCACAAGGCTTTACTAAAGAGATTATCCCTCCTTACTACTCAGTGAAAGAAGTGGTTCTGCCGTTCAACAAATTCCCTGGTGTTGACCCTCTATTGGGCCCTGAAATGCGCTCAACAGGTGAAGTAATGGGTGTGGGTGCAACGTTCGCAGAAGCTTACGCGAAAGCAGAGCTAGGTTGTGGTGCGGTTTATCCTGAAGGTGGTCGTGCGCTACTGTCTGTACGTGAAGGTGATAAAGAGCGTGTTGTTGACCTAGCTTCTAAGTTAGTGAAACTGGGTTACCAGTTGGATGCGACACACGGTACTGCTGTAATTCTGGGCGAAGCGGGTATTAACCCACGTTTGGTAAACAAAGTACACGAAGGTCGTCCACACATTCTTGACCGCATCAAGAACAACGAATACACCTACATCGTAAACACGGCTGCTGGTCGTCAAGCGATTGAAGATTCGAAAGTTCTACGCCGTGGTGCACTGGCAGAAAAAGTGAACTACACAACGACACTGAATGCAGCGTTCGCTACATGTATGTCTCATACTGCAGACGCAAAAGCGTCAGTAACTTCGGTTCAAGAGTTACACGCTAAAGTGAAAGCGAGTCTAGACGCGTAACAGATAAAAATCAGTAAGCTCATTAATCAGGGCTTACATGACAACCTCATTGCCCGCTCATTTGAGCGGGCTTTTTTATATCGAGGTTTTTCTAAAATGAAGAGCATTAAAGTGTGCTAGGAACGATTGGTATGCTTTGCTTTTGAAGATCATTAAGCTAATGATGGCAAGCAATGTGCCCAAAGATGAAGCAATAGAACTACCACTTGCTGCAACAAAATTAATGCTGTAGGACTGAGGTATTAAGCCGACCATAACTCTTTAAGCAGATAGGTAATTAGAAAAAGTTAAAATAAGCAGTGTCGAGCTTAAAGACATACTAACTATGGAGTGCTTCGATATGTTCTTTTTTCTAGGACTAAGTTATAAGTTGATTCTTCAGTATCAAGAGAGTATCCGTTACTTTTTGCAAAAACATCTGCTGCTAGTAGCGAGGGATAAAGAAGAAAAAAACTAGTTACCGATATAGTTAGGAATATCTTACTAGAGCTTTTAAACTCACTTTTAGTTAGGAAATTATTTGATTTTAATGTTTTTACGGACATTCTAGAGCATTCAAATAAGATCAAACTAGAGCCTATAATCAAAATATCAGCCTGATCAAAAGATGAATAACTTTCATTATTATAGATGTTAAGATAAAAGTCTGACAATCCATCAAAACCATATATTAACAGTGATATTGCTGATGCTAATAAAATTATTAAATAAAAAAACACTTGCGTTCGGTCGTAACTCCCTTTTTTCATCGTAACAAACCTCGCTGTATTTCTTGCGAGAAAATCATACTTTGAGTTTTACGTTGAATCTCATTATATTCTTCTTTTGCTCTTCTCTTTGCTTCTATATCTCTTTGCTTTAAGTAAATATCTATAGAGGCTATTAACTTCTGTGTTAAACCTCGTTTATCATTTTCTCTATTCAATAAAAGACCTACAGCCGAGCTTATCAAAATAGCCCCTAATAATGGGCCAGCACTTAAAGTTACAACACTGCCACCCACTGCTGCGGCAAAGTTTACAAATATAGCTGCTGCAGCTGACGATAACCCGATAGTGATTATATCACTAGCTAAAGTACCAAATAGTTTGGCTAAGGTTTGACGGTCATTGAGGAAAAAGTCAATCACTCTGTATGTGGATATTAAGATAATTGTTATTATGCCCCCACTTCTAATGGATTGTAATGCCCCTTCTGGTCCAACAGCGAACTTTGCCACAGTTGGAGTGGGAAGAAATTTTCCTAATCCAGAAAGCTTTGAGTGCATAGCAGGGGAGCCTGTGAGTATGATATGTGGAGCTCCAGAATAATTTTTAACGATAACAGAGCTATTATTTCCGTACAAATAGTTTGATAAGTTGGTTATAAAAACTAAGTCCTGTCCTGTAGCATAATAGTTTGCTGTATTTTCAAACATTCCCTTTATCTTTTCCCAACGTTCTAATTTCGCTTTATCTTTTACATTGTTCTTGACAACGATATCGAAGCTCTCGATAGATAAGATAATGGTTTCTTGATTTCGATGTTGATGATTTGATTTATAAAGTGGGTAGGTGCTTATACTAGCACTATTTTTTGAGGATTGATGTCGTGATAAAGGGTAGTTGCTAGTCATGTATTTTCCTCAGATATCGGGCCTTGAGAGCTGACAATGTAAACTCTACATGCTGAACAGATCTTTCATATTCGTCTAGTTTTATATTTAAAGGTAAGCGTTTGATCTCATTATCAGGAATAGATTTGTGACAGTGATTCAATTCTTTCTGACAACTAAATTTTATATAAAAGTTTGGAGTCAAGTTTAAGCATTAATTCTATGAAAATTAGGAATAGATTGGTGTCTTGACTTTCCATTGGTAGTTTTGTGAATAAGTGCTACCGTTTCTTCCTCTTTGATACCTCTTCAAAAAGGAAGTGTAGTGGAAATCACGGTTGAGATTTTGTTGGCCTTATTTTTGGTTGCGACTGCCGCAGGCTTTATTGATGCGATGGCTGGTGGGGGAGGGCTCATTACGCTCCCTGCGCTTTTGGCTGCGGGGTTGAGTCCGACTCAAGCTCTAGCAACCAATAAGTTACAAAGTTCGTTTGGCAGTTTCTCTGCTAGCTGGTATTTCGTGCGTAACGGTATTGTCAGCTTAAAGGAAATGCGTTTCGCGATACTCTGTACTTTTATTGGTGCAGCGATCGGTGCCGAGGCTGTGCAGTTTATTGATGCTAGCGTACTCACCAGTTTGATCCCTGTTCTTTTGATAGCCATTTCCCTCTATTTTTTACTCGCGCCAAGTACGCGAAAAATCGATGGAGAACCAAAGTTATCTGAAGCGATGTTTGCGCTATGCATTGGTGGCGGGATCGGTTTCTATGATGGCTTTTTTGGCCCTGGGACTGGATCTATTTTTACTGTTTGTTTTGTTGCACTAGGTCACTTTTCTTTGGTCGAAGCCACAGCTAGAACCAAAATCCTCAATTTCACGTCAAACATAGCGGCACTACTCTTTTTTATCTTAGCTGGGTTGCCAGTGTGGAAGCTTGGCTTAACTATGGCTGTTGGCGGTTTTCTTGGTGCTCAGTTAGGGGCGAAGGTCGTGGTAAGTAAAGGACAAAAATGGATTCGTCCTCTAGTTATAGTGATGTCGATGCTTATGGCAACGAAACTTCTTTGGCAACAACATCAGCAATGGATTCTGTCAGTGCTTTAACTCGTTCGCTACGATATGTGCTGTGACGTAAGCAGATATGTATTGGTCGAACTAACTGATCTAGCTCTTCAAAGTCATAACAGAACTTAGATGTGATATTAAGTGTCGTTAGGATAGATTTAGGGATTAAAGCGGGAGCCATACCTCCCAAAGCAAGTTGTGCTGCCGCAGTATACGAATCCATTTCCATCAAAGGTTCGATTCCGTGTTTGGATAAAATAGCTTGTTGATATGTGTTGGCAGGGTTAGTTAGGTCATTGGTCAAAATAGCTTTAGGTAGTTGTGAAAGTGAATGTCGACTGACAATTGAGAAAGGTTCATCGGCGAGGTGAAGGCTCATTAATCCATGGTGAGGCGGTAAATAACCAGCACAGAATCCCAGTGTCGCTTTACCTGATTTCACATTCTCAATAATGCGTGGCGTATGATTGGTCGATATTCGTATGTACTGATCATGGGCAAAGTGT
Source organism: Vibrio sp. Vb0667 (assembly GCF_033391095.1). NCBI lineage: Bacteria > Pseudomonadati > Pseudomonadota > Gammaproteobacteria > Vibrionales > Vibrionaceae > Vibrio > Vibrio sp. Vb0667. The sequence goes on from NZ_JAWPOL010000011.1 coordinate 26,788, forward strand.
TCTGCCATGATCATGCTGAGGTATCCCGCCACTAAGGTTTCAGAGCAGTCCATTTTGATTAAAGAAGTGTCTTCTATTTGTTGTTGATCGTAGATTTTTCCTCTTAACTCATTGAACGTGGGTTCTATTGTGTTTATGAGGGCAAGGCCATCGGAGGTCAGCTTTATGTGCCGACCATTTGGCTCTATCAATTTTTTTCCTAACTTCTTCTCTAGATTTGAAATACGTTTACTCACGGCAGACTGACTAATATAGAGTTGACTGCCCGTGCGGCTCATGGTTTTTTCTTTACTGAGGACAAGTAACGTTTCAATACCTTCAAGCAACATAATGATTAATGAAAGTTAGGAATGGTTGAGATAATTTAGCGAATTGCCCAAGAATTGGCGAATCAAATGAGCACAAATGAGAGGAGCCGACACTTGGTCGACTCCATGATGAGTGATGTTGTTGGTGTTTAACGGTTAATGGCGAAAGTTGGCAGGGATAGATGCCAACGAATCGCACCGAGACGTATAATGAGCGTTGAGATTACACCAGCGAGCAAAGCCGTTGAGTGGTCATAACCCATGTTTACCGCCATCGTATGGAAGATGCCGCCAATAATACATGCCGTAGCATAGACTTCACTTCTTAATACCATAGGAACTTCGCGAGCCAGCACGTCTCGTATAATGCCACCGCCACAGCCAGTAATAACCCCCATTATCACCGCGACCATCCCAGATGCATTGTAGGCGAGTGCCTTTTCTACTCCTATTCCCACAAATACAGCGAGACCGATGGCATCACAAACGGGTAATACCCACCATGAGAGTCGCTTGGGTCTTCGAATAACAAGCATGGTTAGTAGACACGTAACAAATATCACCCATAAGTAAGTCGTATCTGTTATCCAAAATACGGGAGTGGCACCAAGCGCCATGTCTCGGATTGTTCCGCCACCTATAGCAGTCACACTGCCGAGCACGATAACGCCGAATGGATCCATTTTTAAACGGCCCGCCAGTAATACGCCAGAGATAGCGAAAACAGCGGTACCGAACAAATCGATCATATAAAGCAGCATGGAGTCCATGTTACTTAGTACCTTTAAATAGTGTGAGAAAAAATGGGCGGAAATTGTACGGTATTTGCCACGAAATCGTTAGCGTTTTTGACGAACGCTTTTAAAGTGCTCACACACTTCCTTGATCGCGTTCAATGTGCGTGGTGTGGGACGGTTAATCCAATCAGAGTTTAGGGACCAGATGTGTTTGTTTTTAAGAGCAAGAAGCTCATTACTCCACTCAGTCCACATACCATCGTTACTCATTGCGTGACGAGAAGTAAAAATAACCTCTGGCTGGCGAGTAATGACTTGCTCGATGCTAACTTGAGGATAAGGCGCGCTAGATGCGGCGAAAATGTTCTCACCACCGCAAAAAGTAAAGACTTCACTTGGCCAGTTCTTTCCGGCGACAGTGATGATAGGCTTTTCACTCAACTGATAAAAGTAACGAACTTTCTCGTTCGTGTTGTACTGTTCTTTTAGTGTACTCAGTTGCGTTCTAAAATCTTCAGCCGCCTTTTTTCCTACTTGTGGAGTTTCGCTGTATTGGCTGAGTTGCTCGATATTATTGGCGATATCTTCTAATGAACCTGTAGTGGAGTAATAGATAGGAATACCGAACTGTTTAATTTTCTCCAACTCTTTAGCGGGGTTTCCGGCTGGCCAAGCAATCACTAAGTCCGGCTGAAGAGCAATAATACGCTCTAATTTAATTCCTTGATAATTTGAGACTCTTTCTAGCTGCTTTGCCTGTTCTGGATAATCGCTCATTTCGCTGACAGCAACAAGCTGCTCTCCTAGCCCTGCTGCAAAGGCAATTTCGGTGGCATGTGGAGCTAAACTTATAATGCGTTGAGCGGGTTGAGCGAAGGTCGCTGTCGAAACAAATAGCGTTAATGCGAAGCATAATTTATTCATCATAATCCTTGATAAATTATTCCTAAAAGCAAACTTTGGATTGCGATCCAAGCCAGGACGCGCCAAACGAGCAGCGTTTGTATTTGTGAAAGGTGAATAGCCGATGGCGCAATGCGCCCACCGATTTTTGCGCGCTCTGCACGCACACCTTGATAGATAGCAGGGCCGCATAAAGACAGTTGTAGTTTGTGTCCGATAGTACATAACACCCAACTAGGTCCTGGTAAGGGCCAAGACTTCGCTTGCTGTTGTATTCCAGAGAGCACATTACTTGTATTCTTTCCGGCAGCTAAAAGTATGGCAAAGAGACGAAGTGGAATAATATCCAGAGTAGCAACCAGTTGAATCACAGGTTTACCAAAGGGCAAATATTGGCGTCGGCTAGGGGACCACACTCGCGCTAATTCTGTTGTGAGTCGATACATTAACGCACCAATACCACCTGTTAGTGCGTACCAAAATAGCACGCCGATAACGTTGCGGCTGTATCCCATAATCAGGGTTTCTGAGCCAGCTTTACCTATGCCAACGATCGAGAGGTTACCAGTGTCGCGATTAAGATATGGTTGCAGTAATGCTCGACATTGGGCTTTGTCTTCCGAAGAGATACTTGTGACGAGCTGTTTCGTTAACGTTTCGCTGTTGCGCCAGTCTAGCGCAAGGATCAATAGAACCAGTTCATATAAAGGGATTTGCCAAACAAATGGCTTTACTGCAATCAGTAATATCAAGCAAGGAAACAGCATCAAGCCTAGTGCAAGACTGCCTGAGATTACACTCTGTGAGTAATTGTGATTATTGTTCACTTTGTTGGCTAGCTGTTCTGCTAGCTTTCGCCATAAAGTGATGGGGTGCGCTGAATGGGGGATTGGCACTAGAAGGTGCAAGATCAGTGCGCCCCACATTATAAGGAGCGCACCGTTGGCATAAAATGACTGAAAAACTTCTTCCATGAATGAGTCGTTTACTTAATGAGTTCCAGCATTTTGAATACCATTTCGGAAGAGCTTTTTGCTGCTAGAGGTAGGAACTCATCAAAGCTCATTGGTGATTCTTTATCAGCGACATCAGAGATTGCACGCACAACAACAAACGGTGTGTTGAATTGGTGACAAGTTTGAGCGATAGCAGATGCTTCCATTTCTACAGCGATAACAGACGGAAAGTGTTTACGAATAAACTCTTGACGCTCAGCAGTACAAACAAACGCATCGCCAGTACAAATTAGGCCGCGAACCGCATGAGTGTTTTCCATTTGTGCTAGGGCTTTTTCTGCTAAGTCCATTAGCTTGTCATCCGCTTTGAATGCAGCTGGTTGACCGGCCATTTGGCCAATTTCATAACCAAAAGCGGTTACGTCTGCATCGTGATGACGAACTTCTGTAGAGATAACTACATCGCCAAGGTTTAAGCTTGAATCGAAACCGCCAGCAGAGCCTGTGTTAATCACAACGTCTGGTTGGTATTCATCAAGAAGGATTGTCGTGCCCACTGCCGCTGCAACTTTACCGATGCCCGATTGTAGTACGACGACTTCGACATCGTTAATTTGACCAGAGAAAAACGTACAACCTGCTTTATTTACAGTTTTGCAGTTTGTAATTGCTTGCTTCAGGATGGTCACTTCTTGTTCCATCGCACCGATGATACCAACTTTCATAACACTCTCTTTAGGTAAATATTTTAGTTGGCCGAGAGTATAGCACTCCCCGTTGGCAGTTTTCTATTTGATGAGCTTAGCTTGAGTGAGCTTTTCTCGTAATTGATCGGCGCGCTTTCTGTTTACGCCAAAGTCAGAGTAGCCCACACGAGATTCCGAGCGCACAATCAGTTGGTCTCCTGCTATTTTTAGTTCGAGGTCATCCACGAAGCGCATGATTTTAGATGTGCACTCGATACGAAGGTAGTTGCTTTCTTTCACCGCGGTTTTCGCGCCTGGCAGTTCAAGCGCAACTTGCTCAATAGCGTCGATGTTCGCTGAATCAACTAAGATGAATGGCGTTAGGTTGTATTTTTCTCGCGAGTCTTGGGTGGAGACGCAGTTTGGTTTGTCACCACAAGGTGATTGAGAACGATCCGTCATGGTTGTGACTCCTTGGCTACAAGCGGTTAAGCCGAGCAAAGTAATGGAAAGGAGAGCGGCTTTTTTCATTGTATTTACTCTTATAATTTGCTTCTAATTATATGGATACAAAAGAAAAAGGATCCAATAATAGGACCCTTTTTGTGAGGTTAACTGAGATTAAACTTCGAGGTAATCGAGAATGCCTTCTGCCGCTTTTCGTCCTTCATCAATTGCGGTTACGACAAGATCAGAACCTCGTACCGCATCACCACCCGCGAAGATCTTTTCATTGCTGGTCTGGAACTGGAACTCTTGCTTCGCTGGGGCTTTGATACGACCCCATTGATCCAAATCGACATCAAACGGTGCTAACCAGTCCATTTTGTGCGGCTGGAAACCAAACGCCATGATAACAACGTCTGCTGGTAGAACGTGCTCGCTGCCTTCAACGGGCTCTGGACGTCGGCGACCCGCTTCATCAGGTTCACCAAGTGCGGTTTTCACCACTTTGACCCCCGAGACTTTGCCTGACGCATCCACTTCCACTCCCAAAGGCTGAAGGTTGAACATGAACTTCACGCCTTCTTCCTTTGCGTTTTTTACCTCGCGACGAGAGCCTGGCATGTTGGCCTCATCACGACGATAAGCACAAACTACGTTGGAGGCACCTTGGCGAATTGAGGTACGAACGCAGTCCATTGCTGTATCACCACCACCCAGTACGACGACTTTCTTTCCTGCCATATCGATAAAGGGTTGGTTACTCTCAAGATCCATGACTTTGTAGGTGTTCGAAATTAAAAATGGCAGCGCGTCATACACACCCGGCGCATCTTCATTATCTAGACCTGCACGCATGTATTTATAGGTGCCAACGCCCAAGAAAACAGCATCGTATTCATCAAGTAGCTCTTGCATTTGGACATCTTTGCCTACTTCCATGTTCATGCGGAACTCGACGCCCATTTCAGTGAACACACGGCGGCGGTTTTCCATCACGCCTTTTTCAAGCTTGAAGGAAGGAATACCGAAGGTCAGAAGGCCTCCAATTTCAGGGTAGCGGTCAAACACGACTGGCTTAACGCCATTGCGCACTAGGATATCCGCGGCAGCCAAGCCAGCTGGGCCTGCTCCAATGATTGCGACCTTTTTATCGGTCCACTCCACCTTGGACATATCTGGCTTCCAGCCCATTTCAAACGCTTTGTCGGTAATGTACTTTTCTATGTTACCGATGGTGACGGCACCAAAGTCATCATTAAGCGTGCATGAACCTTCACATAGGCGGTCTTGAGGACAAACGCGCCCACATACTTCCGGTAGGCTATTGGTTTGATGCGATAGTTCAACCGCTTCAAGAATACGACCTTCATTGGCAAGTTTTAACCATTGAGGGATGTAGTTGTGGACTGGGCATTTCCATTCACAATATGGGTTGCCACAATCTAAGCAGCGATCCGCTTGTGCAGTCGCCTGTTGTTTAGTGAACGGTTCATAGATTTCAACGAACTCGATCTTACGAACTTTGATAGGCTTTTTCGCAGGATCTACACGCTGCACATCGATAAATTGATAAACGTTCTGGCTCATGATTCAAACATCCTCCATGATTACTGTGCTTGAACACGCAGCTCTGCGGCACTGCGGCTCTGGTGACCAAGTAGCGTGCGAAGATCTGCCGCTTGTGGTTTCACCAAATAGAACTTTGGAATCCATTCATCAAAGTTCGCCAAAATATTTTCAGCATGACTCGACCCTGTTTCTTCAAGGTGTTCCGCAATTAGGCCACGCAAATGTTCTTGGTGGATGTAAAGATCGGACAATGAGATAGCTTCGACAGACTCAGTATTAACTCGACCTTCAAAGCTTTGGTTCTCATCCAGAACATAGGCAAAGCCTCCAGTCATACCCGCGCCAAAGTTCACACCTGTCGCACCAAGAATGGCAACAATACCGCCAGTCATGTACTCACAAGCGTTATCGCCAGCACCTTCAATGACGGCTATCGTACCTGAGTTTCGTACGCCGAAACGCTCACCTGCTTTACCGGCTGCAAATAGTTTACCGCCGGTCGCGCCGTACAGACAGGTGTTACCAATGATGGTTGCTTCATTACACTTAAATGCAGTGCCAAGGTGAGGTTTGATAACCACTTTACCACCCGCCATGCCTTTGCCCACGTAGTCGTTCGCATCGCCCGTGAGGTAAAGCTCTACACCACCTGCGTTCCAAACACCAAAGGACTGGCCTGCGGTGCCGTCAAGATAGATTTTGATAGGGGAAGCCGCCAACCCTTGGTTGCCATAGCGTTTTGCTATTTCGCCAGATAAGCGTGCACCAACAGAACGATCAGTGTTGATGACATTGTAGAAGAAACTTGCCGATTGACTGTTTTCGACCGCATGCATGGCATCATCAACGATCTTTTGGTTGAGCTCAGCTTTATCAAACGGTTTGTTTGGCTCTGTCCAAAATAGCGGATGGCCCTCAGGTGATACTGGAGCTTCTAGAATATTGGATAGATCCAGCTTGGTCTGTTTCGCTGTAAATCCCTCTACTGCCTCAAGTAAATCGGTACGACCAATCAAGTCCGTCAGCTTTTCAACGCCAAGTTCGGCGAGTAATCCGCGCACTTCGTCTGCCAGGCCGATGAAGTAATTCATCACCATTTCTGGTAGACCTTTGAAGTATTCTTTACGCAGTGTCTCGTCTTGAGTCGCAACCCCAGTTGCACAGTTGTTGAGGTGACAAATTCGTAGGAACTTACAACCCATAGCGACCATTGGCGCAGTACCAAAACCGAAGCTTTCTGCACCTAAAATTGCGGCTTTAACTACGTCTAAACCAGTCTTTAGACCACCGTCTACCTGTAGGCGGATCTTATGACGCAGACCATTAGCAACCAGAGCTTGTTGTGTCTCTGCCAACCCCAACTCCCAAGGGCTACCAGCGTATTTTACCGAAGTTAATGGGCTTGCTGCGGTACCACCGTCGTAACCCGAAATGGTAATAAGATCAGCGTAAGCCTTGGCTACACCCGTTGCGATGGTGCCGACACCTGGCTCGGAGACGAGTTTTACCGAAACCAGCGCATTCGGGTTGACTTGTTTAAGGTCGAAGATCAGCTGGGCCAAATCTTCAATCGAATAGATATCGTGATGCGGAGGAGGGGAGATCAGAGTCACGCCTTGTACCGAATAACGCAGTTTTGCGATTTCTGCGGTGACTTTGTGTCCTGGTAGCTGTCCACCTTCACCCGGTTTCGCACCTTGTGCCACCTTGATTTGCAGTACATCCGCATTAGTCAGGTAATGCGGCGTTACACCAAATCGGCCAGAAGCAATCTGTTTGATACGTGAGTTACGCTCAGTACCGAAACGGCGAGGATCTTCACCGCCTTCACCCGAGTTAGAGTAACCACCAAGACGGTTCATCGCCGTTGCAAGTGCTTCATGCGCTTCTGGGCTAAGTGCGCCAATGGACATTGCCGCTGAGTCAAAGCGTTTGAACAGTTCAGTGCGTGGTTCTATTTGCTCAAGTGGAAGCGGTGAGTCTGATTTTTTCAGCGACATTAAGTCACGCAGCATGGCAACAGGGCGTTGGTTTACCTGCTTAGCAAAGCTCTGATAGTCGTTACTTTCGCCAGATTTAACGGCCTGTTGCAGCGTGCCGACAACATCCGGGTTGTAAGCATGATACTCACCGCCATGGACGTACTTTAACAAGCCGCCATGATCAATCGATTTGCGTTTAGCCCATGCTTTACGAGATAAGTTTGTAAGATCTTGCTGGAAGTCGTCAAAATTCGCGCCTTCAATTCGAGTTGTGACGCCTTTAAAACACAGATCGACCACATCTTGGCTCAAGCCAACTGCTTCAAATAGTTGTGAGCAGCGGTAAGAGGCGATGGTTGAGATCCCCATTTTCGACATGATCTTGTACAGGCCTTTGTTGATGCCGTATTGGTAGTTTTGCATCACATCGCGGTAGTCTTTCTCTAGTGCTTTATCATCAATCAGTTTACCTAACGCTTCATAAGCAAGGTATGGGTAAACCGCAGTGGCACCAAAACCAAGTAAGACGGCAAATTGGTGTGGATCACGGGCTGTTGCGGTTTCGACAACAATGTTGGCATCGCAACGTAAGTTCGCGTCAATCAGACGAGTTTGAACGGCGCCGACTGCCATTGCTGCAGGAATTGGCAGCTTGCCTTTGACTAAAGCGCGATCTGAAAGCACGACTAGAACCGTGCCTTCACGCACCACTTGTTCTGCTTGCTCACACAGATCATCAATGGCTTGTTTGAGATCTTTCTGTTGTGGATCGTAGTTGATATCGAGAATGGTATTACGGTAATGATCGTCACTCAGCTCTAGTAGTTGCTGCATGTCTGAATAGAGCAGTACTGGAGAATCAAAGGTTACACGATGCGCGTGGCCATCGGTTTCACAGAAGACGTTCATCTCCTGGCCGATGCTGGTCGCCAGCGACATGACGTGTTTCTCACGCAGTGGATCGATTGGTGGGTTGGTGACCTGCGCGAACTTCTGACGGAAGTAATCAGTCACCAAGCGCTCTTTCGAAGAAAGAACCGCCATCGGGGTGTCATCACCCATCGAACCGACGGCTTCTTGCCCCATATCACCGAGGACACGCAATACTTGATCGACTTCTTCATTGCTCATAGCAAACTGCTTTTGATAAGTCTTAAGCAAGTCTTCATCAAAGCTGCGCTCACCTACTTGATCTTCAGGCAGCTGAGAGAACGGTGTTAGTTTGCGAACGTTGTTCTCCATCCATTCGCGATAAGGGTGACGAGATTTCAGGTCATTATCGATCTCGCTAGATTGCCAAAGCTTACCTTTACGAGTGTCGATGACGAGCAATTCCCCCGGACCTACACGACCTTTTTTGGCAACTTCATCTGGGGCGTAATTCCAAATCCCTACCTCAGACGCCAGAGTGATCAACTTGTCTTTGGTAATTACATAACGCGCAGGACGTAGACCGTTTCGGTCTAGGTTACAAGCAGCATAACGACCATCGGACAGTACGATACCTGCTGGGCCATCCCATGGTTCCATGTGTTTGGAGTTGAAATCGTAAAACGCACGCAAATCCGGATCCATGTCAGGGTGGTTTTGCCATGCTGGCGGCACAAGCATACGCATGGCACGGAAGATATCCATGCCGCCAGCTAAAAAGAGATCTAGCATATTATCTAGGCTAGACGAGTCTGAGCCTGTCTCGTTCACAAACGGTGCTGCAGTTTGTAGGTCAGGCAGCAGTGGTGACGAGAACTTGTAAGCACGAGCGCGTGCCCATTGTCGGTTACCTTCAATGGTATTGATCTCACCATTATGAGCAAGGTAGCGGAACGGTTGAGCTAATGGCCAACGCGGTTGAGTGTTGGTAGAAAAACGCTGGTGGAACAGACAGATAGCAGATTCCATACGTAGATCGGCAAGATCAAGATAAAAGCGCGGTAAGTCCGCAGGCATGCATAGGCCTTTGTACACCAAAACTTGAGTCGACAAGCTACAGATGTAGAAATCCGGATCTTCGGTGATTTGTTTCTCGATGCGACGGCGTGCGATGTAGAGACGACGTTCAATGTCACGCTCGCGCCAACCTGCCGGTGCAGAGATAAAGACTTGCTGAATATTTGGAAGCGAGTTGGCCGCAATTGGACCGAGTACTTCTGAATTAGTTGGTACTTCACGCCAACCAGCCACAGTTAGCGTCTCTTGCGCCAGTTCTTTGTTGACGATGTCTTTAGCGAGTTGAGCTTTGACTGGATCTTGGTTGAAGAAAATCATCCCTACGGCGTATTGCTTGCCAAGGTTGAAACCATTTTCTTCGGCAATAAGACGTAAATAGGAATCGGGCTTTTGTAATAGAAGACCACAACCATCACCAGTTTTACCATCGGCGGCGATACCACCACGGTGAGTCATGCGGTCAAGTGCAGAAATTGCTGTACGTACCAGCTTGTGGCTTTGTTCGCCTTCCATATGCGCGATCAAGCCAAATCCACAGTTGTCTTTCTCAAGACTTGGATCATAAAGAGCCATTGCAATTCTCCCTTTGCTTATCCGTCATCCCGACAGATATATCAACACTGCTTACGTTGATATCGATGACTAACTATGCGTCATCTTTATAGCTTTATGTATAATTATTCAGTAAAAGTTGTGAAATATTTAACATTTTTTGAGTGTTTTATTTTCATCAACTTCACAAGCTATAGCTTATTGTAAAAAAGGTCAAGTTATTAGTGGATCATCACGTGAATATGCGATTTACCATTTAATAAGCTAAAATAGTTTAATAATTTCAAATAGATAGAAAATTGATTGTTACAAAAAAGTAACATTTGATTCTGTGGGAGATAAAAAAGACCAGCATAAAATGCTGGTCAAAATAGAAAGATTGGAAGGAATTGTTTTCTTTCTTCACCGATAGCCATCGATATTGCTGATGGCTATTAGGCAATTGAAAGAGAGAAGCATGACTGCTTCGTTAAGCAGAAAGCATCAGTGAATCTGCTTTTGCTTCTAGGTTTGTGCCACCCATTAAGTAATCATCGATAGCACGGGCACATTCACGGCCTTCGTTGATACAACGAACCACCAAAGATTGGCCTGTTCGCATATCACCAGCAGCAAATACACCTTCTTGGTTTGTAGCAAAACCTTGAGTTGCTACGTTACCACGATCATCTAGCGCGATATCCAGTTGAGCAAGTACGCCTGTTGGTTCAGGGTGTAGGAATCCCATCGCTAGAAATGCCATATCACATGGAATCACACGCTCGCTGTCTTCTACTTCTTTGAAGCTTGGGCGCTCGCCTGGTTTTGCATCTTGCCAAACGATATCAGCAAGACGAAGGCCTGTGACTTCACCTTTGTCATTTCCGATGAACTCTTTGGTCAGGATGTTCCAGTGACGATCGACACCTTCTTCATGAGAGGTCGAAGTACGTAGGATCATTGGGTATTGAGGCCAAGGCATATTGGCTGGGCGCTTCTCTGGTGGAATCGGCATGATTTCCACTTGAGTTACGCTTGCTGCGCCGTGACGGTTTGACGTACCTACACAGTCTGAACCGGTATCACCACCACCGATGACAACCACATGTTTACCTTTTGCGTGAATCTCTTCCGTTTTCAGGTCCATGTTATTTGCACGGCGGTTGTTTTGACCTAGGAATTCCATTGCGAAGTGAACGCCTTTGAGCTCACGACCCGGAACTGGCAAATCACGTGGAACTGTTGAGCCTCCCGTCAGTAGAACCACATCGAATTCTTGACGCAGTTGCTGAGCATTTACATCAACACCGACGTGTTGGTTTACTTTAAACTCAATGCCAGCTTCTGCCATTAGATTGATCTTGCGATCAATGACTTCCATGCTCAGTTTAAAGTCTGGGATACCAAAACGTAGCAGACCGCCCACTTTCTCGTCTCGCTCGAATACTGTCACGGTATGGCCTGCGCTGTTTAGCTGCTCAGCAGCCGCAAGACCAGCAGGTCCAGAACCAATGATCGCCACCGTTTTACCAGTGCGAGAACGTGGTGTTTTTGGTTTGGCGTACCCTTCACGATACGCCGTTTCTACGATAGTTTTTTCGATATTACAGATAGTGATTGGGTCTTGGTTGATACCAAGAACACAAGCACTTTCACATGGAGCAGGGCAAACACGACCAGTGAACTCTGGGAAGTTATTGGTTGAGCTTAGAATGTTCCAAGCTTCTTCCCAGCTATCACGATAAACCGCATCGTTAAACTCTGGGATGATGTTACCGATAGGGCAGCCGTTATGACAAAACGGCACACCACAATCCATACAACGAGAAGCCTGAGTATTGATCTTGTCACCAAACTCCTCGTTCAGAACGAACTCTTTGTTGTTCTTGATGCGTTCAGCTGGGTCGATCTTCTGTGGTAGTTCACGACCATGCTCTAAAAATCCAGTAGGCTTACCCATTATACGGCCTCCACTTGAGTTTCGTTTCCTTGAGACTGTGCTTCAGCTTTACGCTTTTGAAGAACCGCTTTGTAGTCACGCGGCATTACCTTAACCATAGAGGCTAGGCTTGCTTCAAAGTTGTCTAGGAAAGACTGAGCGACTTCACTTCCTGTGAATTGAACATGCTTAGTTAGCATGTCGAGTAATAGATCTCTGTCTTTTTGCTCGATTGGATCTAGGTCTACTAACTCTGGGTTCAGTTTTGACTCAAAGTCACCTGATTTATCCCATACGTAAGCCACGCCACCACTCATACCTGCGGCAAAGTTACGACCTGTTGACCCAAGGATGATGGCTGCACCGCCAGTCATGTATTCACAACCGTGGTCACCGACGCCTTCTACTACTACTTTCGCGCCTGAGTTACGAACACAGAAACGTTCACCAGCCATACCACGAATGAAAGACTCACCCGAAGTTGCACCGTAGAAGCACACGTTACCAACCACGATGTTGTCTTCCGCGACAATGCTTGATTTCGCATCTGGATAAAGTACTAAAGTACCGCCGGATAAGCCTTTACCCCAGTAGTCGTTCGCGTCGCCTTCCACTTCGAACTTCACGCCCTTAGCTAGGAATGCGCCGAATGACTGACCTGCAGAACCTTTGAACTTCACGTTCATTGGCTGAGGTAGACCTGCATCTTTGTACACTTTCGAGATTTCGTTCGACAACATGGTACCTGCAGAGCGGTCCGTGTTGACGATAGGGAACTCGGCATTCACCGCTTCGCCTTTCTCTAGTGCAGGAATCGCTGCTTGAATCAGCTTACGGTCTAGCACTTCTTCTAGGTTGTGGTTCTGTTGAGCTTGGTTGAATACACCATCAGCTTCACGTGGTTGCTCAACGTGGAGAACAGGAGACAGATCTAGGTTCTTGTATTTCCAGTGAGAAATGTCTTGGCGGATCTTCAGTTTCTGACCTTGACCGACCATTTCATCGATAGTGCGGAAGCCAAGCTCAGCCATGATTTCACGTAGACCTTGTGCCATGTATTGGAAGAAGGTAACGACGTCTTCTACGCGGCCATCAAAGCGCTCGCGAAGCGTCTTGTTCTGAGTCGCGATACCAACAGGACAAGTGTTCTTATGACACTTACGCATCATGATACAACCTTCAACCACTAATGCTGCGGTTGCTACGCCCCATTCTTCTGCACCAAGTAGTGTTGCCACTGCAAGGTCGCGAGGTGTCTTCATCTGACCATCTGCTTGAACCACGATACGGTTACGTAGACCGTTCTTCAGTAGCGTTTGGTGCGTTTCTGCCAAGCCAAGTTCCCAAGGAAGACCGGTATGGCGGATTGAAGACATTGGTGATGCACCTGTACCGCCGTCGAAACCTGCGATTAGTACAACGTCCGCTTTCGCTTTCGCTACACCAGAAGCGATCGTACCTACGCCTGCTTCTGATACCAGCTTCACGTTTACACGGCCTGCGCGGTTCGCGTTCTTCAAGTCGTAGATAAGCTGAGCCAAATCTTCGATTGAGTAGATATCGTGGTGTGGTGGTGGAGAGATAAGGCCAACGCCCGGAGTCGAGTGACGCGTTGCACCGATCCAGTCATCTACTTTATCGCCTGGTAGCTGACCACCTTCACCTGGCTTCGCACCTTGAGCCATTTTGATTTGCAGCTCTTCAGCGTTAGTTAGGTAGTAAGAGGTTACGCCGAAACGACCTGAAGCCACCTGCTTGATTGCAGAGCGTTCCCAATCGCCGTTCTCTTTGCGCTCGAAACGCATTGGGTCTTCACCACCTTCACCAGAGTTCGATTTCGCGCCAAGACGGTTCATCGCAACAGCTAGTGTGGAGTGTGCTTCGTAAGAAATAGAACCGAATGACATAGCACCGGTCGCGAAGCGTTTCACGATGCTTTCAATTGGCTCGACTTCGTCGATAGAGATAGAACCAGCTGGGTTCTTAATGAACTCAAGTTGGCTACGTAGGGTTACCGCGTTGTCACCTTGCTTATCTACAGCAGTCGCGTATTGCTTGAACTGATCGTAGTTCTTGTTGCGCGTAGACTCTTGCAGTAGAGAAATGGTTTCTGGGTTGAATAGGTGCTTCTCACCACGCTGTTTCCATTGGTAAACACCACCAACATCCAGCATTTGAATTGGGATTTCGCGTTGTGGGTAACCGATGCGGTGACGGATCAGCACTTCTTTGGCGATATCATCAAGGGTAAGACCTTGGATACGAGAAACCGTACCTGTGAAGTATTTGTCGACCACTGACTTGTGGATACCCAACGCTTCGAAGATTTGTGCGCCGTGGTAAGACTGTAGCGTCGAGATACCCATCTTCGAGAAGATCTTCAGAAGACCACCATTGATCGCTTTACGGTAGTTGTTGAACAGATCACGAGGGTTCGCTTCTGGATCCAACTTCTTCGTACGTTGAAGTTCAATGATGGTTTCAATCACTAGGTAAGGGTTAACCGCATTCGCACCGTAACCAAGTAGCGTTGCAAAGTGGTGCGTTTCACGCGCGTCACCAGTTTCAACCACGATGTCACACTTCGCACGTAGACCTTTACGGATCAAGTGGTGGTGCACTGCGCCAACTGCCAGCATTGCTGGGATCGCCGCGTGGTTTGAATTCACTGCGCGGTCAGTGAGTAGGATGATTGAGTAACCATCGATAACCGCGTCTTCTGCGTATTGGCAGATACGTTTTAATGCACGCTCAAGTTTGCCTTGATCTTCACTAGCTTGGAATACGATATCCAACGTTTTCGCTTGTAGGTGCTCGTTATCGATCGCACGTAGTTTTTCAAGCTCTGAGTTCGCCAGAACCGGCGATTCTAATTCGACTTTCTGACAGTGAAGTGGTGTTTCAGTCAGAAGGTTTTGGTCTTTACCCAAGTAAGTGTTCAGCGACATAACCATACGCTCACGGATCGGGTCGATCGGTGGGTTGGTTACCTGTGCGAACAGCTGCTTGAAGTAGTTAGAAAGATGTTGAGACTGATGAGATAGAACCGCAAGAGGCCAGTCGGCACCCATTGCTGATAATGGCTCTTTCGCGTCATTCGCCATTGGAACGATGATTTCGTTCACTTCTTCAGTGCTTACGCCAAACGCTTGTTGGCGGTGTAGAAGGTGTTCTGGCTTAGGTTGGCTGAACTGGTTGCTCGCATCTGGCAGCTTCTTCAAGCTCAGTAGGTTTTCTTCTACCCATTTCTCGTAAGGCTGTGCCGTTGCGATGGTGTCTTTCACTTCTTCATCGGAGATGATGCGACCTTGCTCTAGGTCTGCAACGAAGATACGACCCGGTTGTAGACGACCACGGAACTCTACGTTCTCTGGTTCAATATCCACAACACCAGATTCAGATGCCATCACTAGGAAGTTATCTTTGGTCACTGTGTAGCGAGAAGGGCGCAAACCGTTACGGTCTAGTGTCGCACCAACTTGAACACCATCAGTAAAACATACTGAAGCAGGACCATCCCATGGTTCCATGATGTTCGCGTGGTACTGATAGAACGCGCGACGTTTAGGATCCATGTTTTTGTTTTCTTGCCATGCTTCCGGGATCATCATCATCAATGCGTGTGGCAGGCTGCGACCAGAAAGAACTAGGAGCTCAAGTGCCATATCGAAGTTAGATGAATCCGAGCTGCCTTCCTGACAGATTGGAAGAAGCATGTCGATTTCAGCCTGAGTAAACAGGTCTGATTCTAGGATTGCTTCACGGGCTTTCATCCAGTTCAAGTTACCGCGAACTGTATTGATTTCGCCGTTGTGGGCAATGTAACGGAAAGGCTGTGCAAGACGCCATTTCGGGAAGGTGTTGGTAGAGAAACGAGAGTGTACCAGTGCCAGTGCAGTCACCATGGTCGGGTTTTGCAGATCGAGGAAGTACTGAGGTACTTGCTCGGTCGTTAACTGACCTTTGTACACCAATGTCTTGTAAGACATGGAGTTAATGTAGAAGTCGTCACCAATGTTCGAAACGCTTTCTAGGCAAACACGTACTGTGTAGTTACGAAGCACGTACAGTTTGCGTTCTAGTTCTTCAGGTGTGATGCCAGGGCCACCAGAGATAAACACATGCTCAAACTGAGGCTCTGTGCTTAGTGGGTCTGCACCAATCATTGAGTTATCGGTTGGCAATACGCGGTAGCCGATAACTTCAAGATCTAGACGTTGTGCGTTACGTTCTAGAATGTCACGGCATTGCTCGCGTTTGTATTCGTCTTTCGGGAAAAGAACGACACCAACACCATACTTTTCAAACGAAGGCAGTTTAATGCCTAGCTTAACGGCTTCTTCTAATAGGAATTCATGAGGTTTTTGTAGCAAGATACCCGCACCATCACCGCTGCATGGGTCACAACCTTGACCACCACGGTGTTCCATGCGAGCCAGCATATCCAATGCTTGAGTCACTACTTCATGAGATTTACGGTTTTTAAGGTGAGCAACAAAACCGATACCACAAGCGTCATGCTCCAGTTCCGGAGTGTACAGACCCTGTGGATTTTGCTCTCTATCTACCATAGATACATCCTTCCAGTTCAATGTCGACGCAAAAGTACCGGGCAGCAAATACTACCTAGACTATTGATTACGTCTTGTCCTTTATATTTATTATCGCCACCGATCTAGGTTGACCGGTCTTGATTCCTTTCCGTATCTCGCAGGAAAAGTTTTGCGAGAAAAACAATCCTTGGTGGTATCCCTTTATTTATTATCACTATCTAGTGATTTATATAGGTAGGAGTGGGATAACACCGACAAATCCCGCAGTGTGCTTTGTAATAAAAGTCACAAAAATAACGGGGTTGTGTAAGTATCCTACAATTTTGTCACTTCAGAATGCAATGAAAAACTCGGCGTTGTGACCCAATTTTTTCGTTTAATTATGCATTTTTAGTTTAACATTTACGCAACATGAACGATTTTTGTCTTTAATTATGCAAGTTTATTGATTTTGACCCGCATAATGGGTGTTTGAATTGATTAATATTGTGTGTTTTTTCTTGCAGGGATGTAATTTATTTACACAGATCGTAGTGAGATTGATTACGATTTATTGTTGGTGAGAATTTATGCAGTTACATGAGTTGGTCAATACAATCGGCCAAGATCTTCAGCGTCGATACGGTGAAAAGGTTCATAAGTTAACATTGCACGGTGGATTTAGTTGCCCTAACCGCGATGGCACGATTGGGCGGGGAGGATGTACATTTTGCAATGTGGCTTCGTTTGCAGATGAAGAAGTCCAGATAAAAAGCATTCACGAACAGTTAAAAGATCGCGCAGGTGAAATTCACAGAGCGAAGAAATATCTCGCTTATTTTCAGGCCTACACCAGTACCTATGCCGAGGTACAAGTTCTCAAAAACATGTATGAGGAAGCACTAAAGGCTGCAGACATGGTTGGTCTTTGTGTGGGGACGCGTCCTGATTGCGTCCCTGATGCGGTATTGGATTTACTGTCGGGCTATGTACAGCAAGGTTATGAAATTTGGCTAGAACTAGGTCTTCAAACCGCCAACAATGACACCCTAAAACGTATCAATCGTGGTCATGACTTTGAGTGTTATGCCGAAATCACTAAGCGTGCGCGAACACTTGGAATCAAGGTTTGTACTCACTTAATTGTGGGTTTACCCAAAGAAACCCGCGCCGAAAATATTGAAACGCTGCAAAAAGTGTTGGCCGTGGGAACGGATGGCATCAAGTTACATGGCTTGCATATTGTCGAAGGTAGCACCATGGCGAAAGCTTGGCGTGCTGGAAAGCTAGAAGCCCCTGAATTAGAAGAATATGTTGCGATCGCCAGTGAAATGATTCGTATGACACCACCAGATGTGATTTATCATCGCGTTTCATCAGCAGCTAGGAGGCCCACGTTATTATCGCCTCTGTGGTGTGAAAACCGTTGGCTAGCGATGACGGAAATTGGTCGAGATCTCAGTGCTCATGGTGCTCAAGGGAGTCTTACGGGGAATACCTTTATCTATACTAAACCGGAATTAATAGCAGATCGCTCAATAAATAACTGATATATTTTAACCAGTGTTCTTTGAAGGTTTAAACGATGGATCAGTTACTCAATTGGCTTTGGGGTGGTCAAGGCGGTTATGGCTATGTCGTCTTGTTGTTAATCGCAGGCGTGTGCGCGTTAGCACTGATCTATTTGCACTTTCAGACATCACTTAAGCAACTAGTAACGGATTCTCCCTATCCAGTCATAGTGGTGGACACTAGCCATGCTCAGCTCTTGCTATCTAACCAGGCTGCGATGCAGTTATTAGGCATTCGCTCTTTGGGAACGGGGTATTTGTATCCTGCTTTATTCGATATTCATGAGCTTGAGCAGTTTCTCGAGCGCTTCTCTAGTCGTCATTTTCGTCAGCAGGCTTTTGACTGGCGACTATCTGATAGTGAATCTATTAAAGTGGAGCTGTCAGGCAGAAAGAGTTTATTGCGCAATCATCGAGTTTGGATTCTTTATGCTCAGCCATATCAAGCCACTCACCAAGAGCAGCAACAAGAACTTGCCCAATTAATCATCGCACGTTCGGCATTAGACTCACTTTCAGAGCTGATTTGTACCCAAGACCGCCAAGGCAATCTATTAACGACCAATCGAGCATTTGATCAATTCTGGCAAGGGCGAAGGGAAGAAGCTTGCGCATCCAAGGCCTTGGGTGAGATGACCAGAAAAAGCGAACGTAAATGGACAACGGATCCACAAGGTCGAAGTTGCTTATTGGAAGTCAATCAAAACTCTCTTGTTTCGCCGAGTGGTGAGCTTATCGGTACGCTGTCTATTAGTCATGACGTGACTGAATGGCACAAGATGCAACAGAATCTGCGAGATGAAATGGAGCGTCGCAAAGATACAGAGGTGGCGCTAGCGCAAAGAGATACTATCTTACAAACGATTCTGGATGCCAGTCCGGACTCTATTGGTATTTTCAATGAGAACATGGTCTATCAAGCGTGTAATCAGCCTTTTGTTAAGGCGTTAGGCATTTCAAAAATTTCTGATTTGATAGGTAAGCGCCTCCAAGACGTGATTCCTAAAGAGATGTACGCGCGCTTAGCAGACAGTGACTTAGAAGCATTACGCCAGTTAGAGCCAGTTCGATACATAGATAAAGTCGTGAGTAGTGATGGTAAAAGTACGTGGTTTGATGTGGTGAAATCGCCTTTTAAAGATAAAGCATCAGGAACGAATGGTGTGCTGATCATGGCGCGTGATATTTCTGAGCGTTATCTTGCAGAACAAAAGTTGGAAAAAGCCAACCTAGAGTTAGAAAAATTGAGCTTTATGGATAGCTTAACTCAAGTATCGAACCGACGCCGTTTTGACGAACAGCTGCAGGTATTGTGGTACCACCACGCTCGAGAAAAGCTGCCGCTCACCATCATGTTATGTGACATCGACTTTTTCAAAGATTACAACGACTGTTACGGTCACCAACAAGGTGATGAAGCGTTAGTCAGTGTCGCTACCGTGTTTACACAAGTCATCAATCGTTCTTCGGATTGTGTTGCGCGTTATGGTGGCGAGGAGTTTGGTTTTATATTGCCGAATACCACCACGGAAGGTGCGCGCAACGTAGCGCAGCGTATTCATGAGAAAATTCTACAGCTTGATATGGAACACGACAGTTCAGAAGCATCTGAACGCCTTACCGTCAGTATCGGTCTGGTCTCTTACATTCCTCAGCATGGTGATGAACCCGAAATGGGCATCGCTATGGCTGACAGTGCGTTATACCAAGCTAAAGCTGATGGACGTAATCGCACCTGTATCCACCCCAGTTCTTGCTAACGCTTTGTGACCGCTTGCTCTAAGTTGATAGCTGATTGTTTAAATCACCGTATTAAACACGTTAAACTTACAGAAGCCTGTGCGCTCGTTGGTTTATCTTTCTATCTCGTGTCACAAGCGCAGATCGCACCGTGTGTTTTTCACTAATCAAACAGACCTAAATTGCGTTAGGTCGAGTGCATTTACCTGTTTTTCATCATCGAATGGCGCTATCTAGCCACCACCATGGAGTAGTTAATGAAACCCATGAAAAATCTCGCCCAGTATTATGTCGACTTGCTAGTCAAACTGGGGATTGTTCGCTTCTCTATTTTGCTAGCCCTTGCGCTGGTGGCATTAGCTGTTGTGGTGCAGGTAGGGATTACTTTAGCTCTCAAAGGGCGAGTAGATGATATCGACATTGTCCGTTCGGTGTTTTTTGGTCTATTGATCACCCCTTGGGCGGTTTACTTCCTCTCTGTGGTTGTCGATCAACTAGAAGAGTCTCGCCAGCGTTTAACTAAGCTGGTGTCCAAACTGAAGGACATGCGTTCGCGAGATCAAGAGTTGAATTACCAACTTCAACAAAACATTGAAAAGCTTAACCAAGAAATTGAAGAGCGTATTAAAGCGGAAGAAGCACGTGAAGAGGCGATGCAAGACCTCGAAAACGAGGTGTTCCAACGCGAACGTACTCAATTAGAGTTGGCAGAACGTACCGCATTACTGCGTTCATTTATTGATGCCTCACCAGACTTAATTTACTACCGCAATGCGGATGGTGTTTTCTCTGGCTGTAACCGCGCGATGGAAGAGCTAACGGGCAAGAAAGAGCACCAGTTAGTCGGATTAAGCCCTTGGGATGTGTATAGCAAAGAAATCGCCGAGCATATCGTTGATACTGACCAAAAGGTTTTTGCCGATAATCAAGCGATTACTTACGAGCAATGGCTCGAATACCCAGATGGTCGCAAGCATTACTTTGAGCTGCGTAAAGTGCCATTTTACAGCAAAGATGGCCGTCACCTTGGTCTCGTTGGGTTCGGTCGTGATATCACTGAACGTAAGCGCCATGAAGAGTCGTTAGAGAAAGCAAGCCGCGACAAAACTACCTTCATCTCAACCATCAGTCATGAGCTGCGAACGCCGCTGAATGGCATTGTAGGCTTAAGTCGTATGCTTCTAGATAGTCCGTTGACAGAAGAGCAGCGTAAACACATGCAGACCATCAATGTGAGTGCGATTACTCTAGGTAACATCTTCAACGATATTATCGATATGGATAAATTTGATCGCCGTAAGTTAGAACTATTACCTGCGCCACTTAACTTCGAAGACTTCGTCGCAGAGATTGAGAGTATCTCTGCTCTGATGGCGGAACAAAAAGGGTTACGCTTTGACTTAGAACGTTTAAGCGACTTGCCAAAAGCAATTGAAGTGGATGCAACCCGTCTACGTCAGGTGATTTGGAACTTGGTCAGCAACGCAATGAAGTTCACCAAGGAAGGTGGCGTTGTGATGACAGTGAGCGCGGATGTCGAAGACGATTTTGCGACCATTATTATGGAAGTGGAAGACACAGGTATTGGTATCCCAGACGAAGAGCTAGATAAGATCTTTGCGATGTACTACCAAGTGAAATCAGGCAAGGACAACCTGCACGCGGTCGGTACAGGTATTGGTTTGGCGGTATCTAAGCAACTGATCAATATGATGGATGGTGACATTACGGTTACCAGTGAGGAAGGCTTTGGTAGCACTTTTACTGTATCGATCCACGTTCCGATTGTTGAACTAGCTGAGCCAGTCATTGATGCGATACGCGACAATGTGCGCCTCAACATATTTATGGTCGAAGACATCGAGCTTAACGTAACTGTGGCTAAATCGTTACTAGAGAGCCTAGGGCACTCTGTCACCGTGGCAATGACGGGCCAAGAAGCGTTAGTGAACTTTGTGCCAGAAAAATACGACTTAGCGTTGTTGGATATCCAACTGCCTGATATGACGGGCTTTGATGTCGCCAATTATTACCGCAAGCATTATAACAATCTTCCTCCATTGGTCGCCTTAACTGCTAATGTAATGAAAGATCGTCGTGAATACTTAGATAACGGCATGGATGATGCGATCAGTAAGCCGCTGGCAGTGAATGCTATTCAGTCAGTGATTGATAAATTCTTCGCTCACCAGTTAGAACAACCTAAGGAAGTGGTGAGCGGTCCCGAAACAGTGGAAGAGCCAGTGCCTTCTCCTGTGATTGAGACACATTTGCTCGATATGGATATGTTAGAGTCTTACGTCGACATTGTTGGTGCAAAACCTGTCTACGACAGCATAAAAATGTTTGAAGATATGATGCCAGACTATATCGATGTCTTAGATTCGAACATGACAGCGAAAGATCAAGATGGGATTGTTTCTGAAGCGCATAAAATCAAAGGTGCTGCAGGTTCAATTGGCCTGAAACGTATCCAAAGTGTGGCGCAAAAAGCGCAATCGCCTGATATGCCTGCATGGTGGGAAAACATTTCAGACTGGGTTGAAGAGATCAAAAATGAATACCAAAACGATATTCAAGTCCTCAAAAGTTGGTTGGAACAAAGGAAATAACATGAAAAGAATCGCACCATTGGCGTTAGTCATGGCATTGATGGCAGGCTGTAGTTCCGTTCCAAATGTGAATTGGCAACAAAACAGTCAGATTACGATTAATGAGGTTAATGTTGAGCTCAAAAGTAATTTATGGGTGAACCTCATGCCGAATATTGGGGACGTGCAAGAGCAAAGTATTCAAGGTGCACTTTACCTCGAAGGAGATCAGTTACTTCCTGCAAATCTAACGGCAGAAGCTCTTATTATTAAACAGGGGCAAAAAGAGTGGTTGGTGGACAGTGCGTCTTTAGATACTCGAACGCACAGTGAAAGCCGATGGGAGGTGGCGTTCTCGTCTCACATTGATTTGAACACAGAAAAATCGGTTGATATCGCAGTGCTTCTAGACGATGCGGGTAAACAGCGTTGGTTAGTCGAAAAGTACGTGAAGATTAACAAGGTTTATTAACCGCAATGATGTTGCATTAGTCGTTAGACCTAAAACAAAAAGGGCTTGCTCAATGAGCAAGCCCTTCGCATATTAGCGGTTAAATCTAGTCTTCTAGATCGCCACAGAAGCGGTAACCTTCGCCGTGGATAGTGGCGATGATTTCTGGAGTACCTGAAACAGACTCAAAGTGCTTACGGATACGACGAATCGTTACGTCTACAGTACGGTCGTGTGGCTTAAGTTCACGACCAGTCATCTTCTTAAGAAGATCTGCACGAGTTTGAATCTTACCCGGGTTCTCACAGAAGTGCAGTAGTGCGCGGAATTCAGAGCGAGGTAGCTTGTAGCTATCACCAGCAGGGCTTACTAGAGAGCGGCTGTTGATGTCTAGTACCCAACCGTTGAATTCATACTTTTCTACCGAGCGCTTCTCTTCTTGCACCGCGTTAGAGCTCATTGAGCGACTAAGTAGGTTACGTGCACGAATAGTTAGTTCACGTGGGTTGAATGGTTTAGTGATGTAGTCATCTGCACCAATCTCAAGACCTAGGATCTTGTCTACTTCATTGTCACGGCCTGTCAGGAACATTAAAGCAATGTTCGCTTGCTCGCGTAATTCACGCGCTAGTAGAAGGCCATTCTTGCCTGGAAGATTAATGTCCATAATAACCAAGTTGACTGAGTTATCAGACAACACTTGGTGCATCTCTTCACCGTCACTGGCTTCAAAAACAGCGTATCCCTCTGCTTCAAAAATACTCTTAAGAGTGTTACGAGTTACTTGCTCATCTTCAACGATAAGAATCTGCGGGGTTTGCATTGGCGGTACCTAAATTTGTGACAAAATTGTGCTAATAGAATAAATTCTAGGCAAAAATATAACATACAGGTAATGTGATTTTGATAATAAATCAAGTTGATCAAAAAAACACTTCTTTCAGTTATCCGCCCTCCATGGAATTTTGCCAACTCACCAGTATCCAATGGCGACGTTTATTCTAAAGGGCTTGTTTACCTTTCATTTCCTGCTTTCAGTGGGGCCTGAAACGTAAACACCCTAAGATATTGAGCGGATTTTATATTGTTAACAGCATGCTAACAATGCTCAAATGTTAATTCCATTCAGTTTGTTGATTTATATCAATTGATGAAATGTAACTGTTATTAATCGTTTAAGACTTATGATAGAAAAAAGTAATAAGAACATAGACGCATCGTTATGGAATGCTTATTCAGAATCTTTTTTCAGATTCGAAGCCGAGTGGCGTGTTTCAAACTATGCTGTGATAACCGCTTGGAACCCATACAGTAACTTGAGGTCCAAAGAAGAGAACAGCATAAACAATCACGCGTTAGAAAAACAGCTACAGCACGTTAATTACGCGCCTGTCACGGTAGGTGATAGCGCTTTTACATGGTATGAGGAAAGCTTTGCCGTCGAGTTGTCGCCAGAGGTAGCCGTTGAATTGGCGAGTGACTTTCAACAAAACGCGATTTATTACGTCATTAATGACCAACTTTATCTTATTGCGTGCTCGCAGCCGAAAGTTTTTCATACGTTAGGCTCCATTAAACCTCGGCTCGTATAGAAGGTATAGAAAAGGATACTGCTCACTGAAGCACCGCTTGGGTGAGAAAATTCACGGAGGAAATATGAGAGACATTACACCCGATATTTGTGACCAATTTGAAGACCAAGTGAGCTTGCTTACTTTACCATTGCAGAACTTTGGTCAACGTAGCGCTTTTTACGGTGAAATCGTTACGGTGCGCTGCTATCACGATAACTCGAAAGTGCGTGAAGTACTGGGCGAAGATGGAACGGGTAAAGTATTGATTGTTGACGGACATGGATCGTGTCAGAGAGCATTACTCGGCGATCAATTAGCGATACTCGGAATAGAAAATGGGTGGGAAGGTATCATTGTCTATGGTGCAATACGCGACGTAGCACAAATATCTCAAATGGACATTGGCGTTCAAGCTCTTGGAACT
Source organism: Vibrio sp. Vb0667 (assembly GCF_033391095.1). Taxonomy (NCBI): domain Bacteria; kingdom Pseudomonadati; phylum Pseudomonadota; class Gammaproteobacteria; order Vibrionales; family Vibrionaceae; genus Vibrio; species Vibrio sp. Vb0667. The sequence continues at coordinate 51,676 of NZ_JAWPOL010000011.1, forward strand.
AACCCGTTTAAAACAGAGAAACGCGGGATAGGAGAGGTAAACGTAACCTTAACGATGCAAAACCAAATCGTTCAACCTAAGCACTACGTTTACGCGGACTGGAACGGTGTGTTGATTTCTAAGCAAAAGCTGGACTTCTAAAAACGAAAGCCTAAACCAACCTCAAAGCCTTGTTGCCAATCTTGGTAATCAAGAGTCGCGTGAAGATCCAGTTTATCGGTAATTTTTACGCGACTTGAGACTTCAGCCGCGAGGCTACTGTCGTCTTGGCGAATACCTTCCGCTGTTTCGTTCTTGTAAGAGCGAACTGTACTTTTCAGCGTGACACGATCATTAAAGTGATAGCTGATCCCACTCAAAAAACCACTTTGATTTTGGGTAGGAGAGTTATTGACTCGCGCACCGACATAAACGTCTACCGAATCAAAAAGCTCGTAAGCGTAACCCGTATCGATATTCCAAACATCAAAACTGTCAGACTGATAACTGTCGCTGGAAATGAATAGTTTATGAGGAGAAGGGGATGTTTTACCTGGAAGCGGCGGAAGCTCGTTTGCTAGACAAACACCAGGCACAAAAAACAGCAACAGAAAAAGCCCTCTTTTCATGTTCACCACTCCTTGTGTCAACTTTTTTATTAGTATGCGCCCAAAGCTTCTCACTATTAAAGCATAGAATATGAAAGCTAGCTCACCTATTTTCTAAATAATTCGATCCTATGAACATAAGTCACAGTTAAGTTGTTGTTATGTGTCACAACCCTCTCGAATTATTTGATCGTACGTTTTATGGCAAAGATCAGACTAGTTATTAGATAAAAAACCGAACTGGTGATGATGGTTAAGTCCTTTACAAAAACTAACTGTAGATTTTTAAATGATCAATAATGTGTAATTAACTATAAATATCAATGACATTGCTTAGCAGAATTCTCTGAAAGATGGAAAAACAAACAATTTTTTGTTGACTATGTATCAGAAACTCGGTAAACGTAGAGTTAAGCAAACACAATTAACGTTGAATATTTATTTATGCCATCTAACAGCCTAGTAGTAATGACCACGACCATTATTATTACCGACACGACACATGTTGGGGCAGGCTGCTGAGCGAAAGAAATTCACAAAAAAGGCCTGTATCCAACAAGATACAGGCCTTTTTTTATGCTTTTTTATCCAGAATTTAGACAAATTTAAGAAGATATACCGGAGGAAGGGATGCGAGTATTGAAGTTTGGCGGATCATCACTAGCTGATGCAGATCGCTTTTTGAGAGCGGCAGACATTATTGCCAATAACGCTCAACAAGAAGAAGTGGCGGTTGTTCTTTCCGCTCCTGGTAAAACAACAAACAAATTGGTTGCGGTCATTGAAGGCGCATTGCGCAATGGTGAAGCAGAACTACAAATCAAAGAGTTGGAGGAGTCGTTTAAAACGCTCTTCACTCAAGTCCAAGCAGTACTACCCAATATCGATGGTTCAGCTTTCGATAACCAAGTGAAAACTTCTCTCTCTCAATTACGCCAATTCGTTCATGGCATCAATCTTCTTGGCATGTGCCCAAACAATGTTAATGCACGTATTATTAGCAAAGGCGAACGCGTTTCGATTCAATTGATGAAAGCGGTGTTAGAAGCCAAAGGCCAGCCTGCACATCTTATCGACCCAGTTGAATACCTATACGCAAAAGGTGATCACCTTGAAGCCATGGTTGATGTAGATGTTTCAACGCAAAACTTCCGCCAAAACCCTCTGCCTCTGGGCCATGTGAATATAATGCCTGGCTTTACCGCAGGTAACGAGAAAGGTGAATTGGTAACACTTGGTCGCAATGGCTCTGATTATTCGGCGGCGGTTCTTGCGGCGTGTCTGCGCGCAGATTGTTGTGAGATCTGGACTGACGTAGATGGTGTATACAACTGCGACCCTCGTTTAGTGGAAGATGCTCGCTTACTTAAATCTCTTAGCTACCAAGAAGCAATGGAGCTTTCTTACTTCGGTGCTTCCGTTTTGCATCCGAAGACCATCGCTCCTATCGCGCAGTTCCACATCCCATGTCTGATCAAAAACAGCTTTAACCCACAAGGTGCAGGAACTCTGATTGGGCAAGACACTGGTGAAGACAATCTGGCGATCAAAGGTATCACGACGCTAAACGACCTAACCATGGTTAACGTCTCCGGCCCAGGTATGAAGGGTATGGTTGGCATGGCAAGCCGCGTATTTGGCGCAATGTCTTCCGCTGGTGTGTCTATTGTTCTTATTACTCAGTCTTCTTCTGAGTACAGCATTAGCTTCTGTATTGAGGCAGAAGATAAAGCAAAAGCGCAACAAGTACTGGCCGATGCGTTTGAGTTGGAACTGAAAGATAGCTTATTAGAGCCGGTCGAGTTTATTGATAATGTTTCAATCATAACGTTGGTTGGTGACGGCATGCGTACATCGCGCGGTGTTGCATCTCGCTTCTTCTCATCTCTTGCTGAAGTGAACGTAAACATTGTAGCCATCGCACAGGGCTCATCTGAGCGTGCTATCTCAGCCGTGATTCCTGAAGATAAAATCTCTGAAGCAATCAAAGCGTGTCACGAAAACCTCTTCAACTCTAAGCACTTCCTAGACGTCTTCGTGGTTGGTATTGGTGGCGTTGGTGGTGAGCTGGTGGATCAGATCGAGCGTCAACAGGCGAAGCTTGCGGAAAAAGGCATCGTTATTCGCGTGTGTGGCTTGGCAAACAGCAAAGGTCTTTTACTTGATAGTGAAGGTCTGCCACTCGAGCATTGGCGTGATCGTATGTCGGCAGCGACAGAAGAGTTCAGCCTAGCGCGTTTGATTTCTTTGGTTCAACGTAACCACATCATCAACCCAGTATTGGTTGACTGTACATCAAGTGAAGATATCGCGAACCAATACGCTGATTTCCTAGCAGCTGGTTTCCATGTCGTTACACCAAATAAAAAAGCAAACACAGCAAGCATGGCTTACTACCATCAGCTTCGCGATGTTGCGCGCAGCTCTCGTCGCAAGCTGATGTACGAAACAACTGTGGGGGCGGGTCTACCGGTAATCGAAAACCTGCAAAACCTAATCTCAGCGGGTGATGAGCTAGAGCGCTTTAGCGGTATTCTTTCTGGCTCTCTGTCATACATCTTCGGTAAGTTAGATGAAGGTATGAGCCTAAGTGAAGCTACTAATATCGCAAAAGAAAATGGTTTTACTGAACCGGATCCTCGTGATGATCTTTCTGGTATGGATGTCGCGCGTAAGCTTCTGATCCTAGCTCGTGAAGCAGGCATGTCTCTAGAGCTAGAAGACGTTGTGGTTGATCAAGCACTGCCACCAGGTTTTGATGATTCTGGTAGCGTTGATGAATTTATGGCGCGTTTACCTGAAGCAGACGCCTACTTTAAAGAATTATCTGCAAAGGCAGCGGAAGAGGGCAAAGTACTGCGCTACGTTGGTGAGATTAATGAGGGCAAGTGCACAGTAAGCATCGCAGCGGTGGATGAAAACGATCCAATGTATAAAATCAAGGACGGTGAAAACGCACTGGCATTTTACAGCCGTTACTATCAGCCAATCCCACTAGTGTTACGTGGCTATGGTGCAGGCACCGAAGTAACGGCTGCGGGTGTATTTTCTGACGTGATGCGTACTTTAGGTTGGAAACTAGGGGTATAACAATAATGAGTTCAAGTGATATGGATGTAGTGGTTTATGCCCCAGCATCAATTGGTAATGTAAGCGTTGGCTTTGATGTGCTGGGGGCTGCCGTGTCTCCAGTGGATGGCACACTATTGGGTGACCGTGTATTGGTGAAATCTGGGGCTGATCCGTTCAGCCTTAAAACGGCGGGTGATTTTGTTGAGAAATTGCCAACTGAACCAAAAGAGAACATCGTCTACGACTGTTGGCTCGTGTTTGCTCGTGAGTTAGACAAAAAAGGCGTTGAGCTAAAACCACTTGAGATGACGCTAGAAAAGAACATGCCAATTGGCTCTGGTTTAGGCTCAAGTGCATGTTCTATCGTCGCTGCATTAGATGCATTGAACCGATTCCATGGACAGCCACTTAACGAGACAGAATTATTGGCGCTGATGGGAGAGATGGAAGGCAAGATCTCTGGTGGTATTCACTACGACAACGTTGCGCCATGTTACCTTGGTGGTGTGCAACTGATGCTTGAAGAGTTGGGTATCATCAGTCAAGAAGTGCCTTGCTTTGATGATTGGTACTGGGTGATGGCGTATCCGGGTATCAAGGTATCAACGGCGGAAGCGCGTGAGATCCTACCATCTCAATACCGCCGACAAGATATCATTGCTCATGGTCGCCACCTTGCGGGCTTTATTCATGCGTGTCATTCTGGTCAGCCAGAACTTGCTGCAAAAATGATCAAAGACGTGATCGCAGAACCGTATCGTGAGAAACTGCTTCCAGGTTTTGCGAATGCACGTCAATACGCAGCGTCTGCGGGTGCATTGGCAACCGGTATTTCTGGCAGTGGTCCGACACTGTTCAGTATTTGCAAAGAGAAAGATGTCGCTGAGCGAGTTGCTCGCTGGTTAGAACAAAACTACGTACAAAACGAAGAAGGATTCGTCCACGTTTGTCGTCTAGATAAGCAGGGTTCGAAAGTAACAGGAAGTGAGCTATGAAGCTTTACAATATAAAAGAAAATGATGAACAAGTTTCCTTTGGCCAAGCCGTTCGCCAAGGGTTAGGCCGTAACCAAGGTCTATTTTTCCCATCGGAATTACCAAAATTTGAAGATATCGATGCGCTGCTTGCAGAAGACTTTGTCTCTCGTAGCACTAAGATTCTATCGGCGTTAATTGGAGATGAACTTACAGAGGAGCAAGTGAATGCTCTTGTTGATGCTGCATTCCAATTCCCTGCGCCTATCAACCAAGTAAAAGATGGTGTTTACGCACTGGAGCTGTTCCATGGCCCAACGCTTGCGTTTAAAGACTTTGGTGGTCGCTTTATGGCGCAATCTCTTGCAGCCGTTTCGGACGGTGGCAAGATCACCATTCTGACAGCAACTTCTGGCGATACTGGCGCAGCCGTTGCGCATGCTTTCTACGGTATGGAAGACATCAACGTTGTGATTCTTTACCCGAAAGGTAAGATCAGCCCACTGCAAGAGAAGCTATTCTGTACGCTTGGTAAGAACATCCATACTGTCGCGATCGATGGAGACTTCGATGCGTGTCAGGCACTGGTCAAGCAAGCTTTTGATGATTCTGCACTGCGTGAAGAGATCGGTCTGAACTCTGCAAACTCAATCAACATCAGCCGTTTGATGGCGCAAATCTGTTACTACTTTGAAGCCGCTGCGCAAATGAGCAAGCAAGAGCGTGAAAACCTAGTGGTATCAGTACCAAGTGGTAACTTTGGTAACCTAACTGCTGGTCTACTGGCAAAAGCGCTGGGCTTGCCTATCAAACGCTTTATCGCGGCAACTAATGCCAATGACACTGTTCCTCGCTACCTAGAAACAGGTAAGTGGGAGCCAAAACCAACAGTCGCAACAACATCGAACGCGATGGACGTGAGCCAACCAAACAACTGGCCTCGTATTGAAGAGCTGTGCCGCGTGAAAGAGTGGGGCTTGGAGACGTTAGGTAAAGGCGCAGTATCTGATGAGCAAAGCGCACAGTCAGTGAAAGATTTACATGCTCTAGGCTACCTATGCGAACCGCATGGTGCGATTGCTTACCGAGTGCTTGAAGAACAATTGCAAGACGGTGAAACCGGTCTGTTCCTATGTACTGCTCACCCTGCGAAGTTCAAAGAAGTCGTGGATGATATTCTAGAATCCGATATCGAGCTTCCTGCGCCACTAGCGAAGCACGCTGCGATGGAGCTGCTATCGGAAGAGCTCGACGCAGACTTTGACGCATTGAAACAAGTACTGCGCCGCGTGCAGTAAGCTTCAAAGTATAGTAAGTATCAAAAACAGAAATAACGAGAGGTGAATGAGTAATCATTCACCTTTTTTATTGTCGGTAAGTTTTGACTCTCTTTATGATTGAGAAACGAACTTAACTAAATGAGATGGAAAGAGAAGCATGCATTTTTTGATTTTTCTTGGCTCAGTGAGAGACAGCACGCCACCACGACCAGCCCGTTTAGGAATGCGAGTCAGTAAAGCGTGTGAAAAACTCATCGCGAGTCAACATTCGCAACATACGGTCGAAATCATCGACCCTTTGAATTACGACTTTGGTGATGTGTTTAAGCCCGAGTTTGCTTATCACCGCTCTAAAGTTCCGCAGCACCTAAGTGAGCTGGCAGACAAAATCAAACATGCGGATGGGTATGTGATGGTTAGCCCGGAATATAACCATTCGATGAGTCCTGCTCTGGCGAACACGCTTAACCATTTCGGCAGTTCGCTGTTTTCTTACAAGCCGAGTGCTATCGTGACCTATTCTGCCGGACAATGGGGTGGTGTTAGAGCTGCCGTTTCTATGCGTACCTTCTTATCTGAACTTGGATGTCTACCTGTCTCTGCGATGATCCACATTCCGAAAGCGCAAGAAGTGTTTGATGAACAGGGCGTTGCTGAGGATGAGTCGGAGCAGACGCAGTGGGACAACTATATGAATCGCACTATGCATCAATTGATTTGGTGGGCAGAAGGGGCGTCACTGCAAAGAGATAGGCGTGATCCAACCTCTTTAGCGCAAGCGTTTCAGAAAGATCCTTCGCAAAGAAATGCACCTTAGAGGCGAGTTGCTTTCCATTATAGAAAGGGTTTAGAAGGATTCTGAAACAAAAAAAGCTTGGTCATTGCTGACCAAGCTTTTTAAATTCTAGCGAGCTAGTTTACTGAGAGATTATAGAGTCTCAGTAAAAGTACGAGCGATTACATCACGTTGTTGCTCTGGAGTTAGCGAGTTAAAACGTACTGCGTAACCAGAAACACGAATAGTTAGTTGTGGGTATTTCTCTGGGTGTGCAACTGCATCTTCTAGTGTTTCGCGTTTAAGCACGTTCACGTTTAGGTGTTGGCCGCCTTCGATACGAGGAGCAGTTTCGATTGCAACTTCACGGCTTTCGTATTCACCTAGGTCGCTGATTGCGATAACTTGGTCTGCTTCGTAGCCAGCAGTTGCAGCAACACAACGAGCTTCATTTTTTTCGCTATCTAATAGCCAGATAGAGTTTAGTAGGTCGTCGTTTGCCGCTTTTGTAATTTGGATACCTTGGATCATCACTATCTCCTAGACCACTTACGTGGTGATTATTGGTGTTAATTTTCGAATTTTCGTTGAGCTGAGTATTATATAGCTAATATCCACTATTTTAATATTGATTTGAGTCAAAAAACAACCAAAAACATTATTTTTATTAAGGTGATTTTATTGAGTTAAATCAATAAAACCTTTGAAAACAAACTAATTACAATTTATTTGATAATATAAAAAATATTTAATAACTTGTTTTGTTGTAAATTTACTACAAATTGAGATTAAAGTTTAAACTGGTTAACGCAACTATCTGTATTTAGGTAGCAATACTGAAAGTCTAAAGTGATTAAATGACAAACATGAAAAACAAGCTTGGGAATAAACTCATTGGTGCACATGTCTCTGCTGCTGGTGGGGTCGATCAAGCTCCGTTGAGAGCTCGTGAAATTGGCGCAAATGCATTCGCACTATTTACAAAAAACCAACGCCAGTGGGTGGCGAAGCCTTTAGAAGTAAAAACCATCAGTGCGTTTAAAGCGAACTGTAAAATGCTGGGTTTCGGAGCAGAACATATTCTTCCCCATGATTCTTATCTGATTAACTTGGGTGCGCCGGAAGAAGAAAAGCTGAATAAATCCCGCGCGGCATTTATTGATGAAATGGAGCGTTGTAATCAGTTGGGGCTGACTTTGCTTAACTTCCATCCGGGTAGTCACCTAAAAAAAGTCTCTGAACAGGAGTGCCTCGCGACGATCGCCGAGTCGATCAATCTTGCGCATAAAGCGGTGCCGAATGTGATCGCTGTTATCGAGAATACGGCAGGTCAAGGCACTAACTTAGGCTGGAAGTTTGAGCACCTTGCTGAAATCATCGAGCAAGTGGAAGATAAAGATCGTGTCGGCGTTTGTATTGATACCTGCCATACCTTTACGGCTGGTTATGACTTACGTACAAAAGAAGATTGCGAGCGCACCTTTGCAGAGTTCGACCGTATCGTAGGTATGCACTATTTAAGAGCAATGCATCTAAATGATTCAAAAGTAGAGTTTGCCAGCAAAGTAGATCGCCACCATTCTCTAGGTAAAGGAGAGATCGGGTGGGATTGCTTTGAGTACATCGCGAAAGACCCTCGTTTTGATGGTATCCCTCTGATTTTAGAAACAATTGATCCAGATATTTGGCAGCAAGAGATCAACACGTTGCGTCAATTCCATTTAGCGGCCATTGACAGTTAATGGCGTAACCACAAAGTTGGCACCTTTCTTTCTTAGTCATTGAACATCAATCTCTGAATTAGCAAAGAAGGATGCCAATATGTCTCGACCACTCTCTTTTACTCCTTATGCTTACACTCGTCGCGTGCTTCGCTTACCGATGCCTAATCGTCACATTACCGGACAGGGGCATTTTCGAACGCCACAGAAGCATTAGTCTTTTATTACTTGTCTCAAGTTCGTGGTAAGTTTTTGTTTGTTTGAGTTTCGCTCGTTAGAATAGAAGCAAAATTTAGGACAGGAACTTTCCATGAATCAGTCACCCACTTGGCACGATGTGATCGGCGAAGAGAAAAAGCAGAGCTACTTTGTAGACACCTTGAGTTTTGTTGAAGCCGAACGCGCCGCAGGCAAAGCTATTTTTCCTCCCGCAAAAGATGTCTTTAACGCGTTTCGTTTTACCGAGTTCAAAGACGTTAAGGTCGTGATTCTAGGACAAGACCCATACCACGGCCCAAATCAGGCGCATGGCCTGTGTTTCTCTGTACTTCCTGGCATTAAAACGCCACCGTCACTGGTTAATATGTATAAAGAGCTGGCGCAAGATATTGAAGGTTTCCAAATCCCTCAACATGGTTTTTTGCAAAGCTGGGCTGAACAAGGCGTATTGTTACTCAATACGGTATTAACGGTGGAGCAAGGTAAAGCGCATTCACATTCAAAGACAGGTTGGGAAACGTTTACTGACCGAGTGATTGAAGCCATTAATCAGCATCAAGAAGGTGTAGTGTTCTTGCTGTGGGGGGCACACGCGCAGAAGAAAGGGCGCTTTATCGATCGCAACAAGCACCATGTGTTAGCTGCCCCACACCCATCGCCACTTTCTGCACATCGAGGCTTTTTCGGTTGTAAGCATTTCTCTCAAGCAAACCAGTTGCTTACATCACAAGAAAAAGCACCAATTAACTGGCATTTGCCATTAACGGTATAAATGAAGAGACAGCGATCATGGATGGTATGATCGCTGTTTTTTTGAGCACGCTCGAGGCTGATAGTAAATTTCTCATGTACACTTACTAAAAGTAGGTGTTAAGGAGAGACGCTATGATGATCGAAAGAATTCGACGCGAACATGGTTATATGGTTCGTCTGTTGGCGATACTGCGCCATAAGCTTAATGAGATAAAAAAAGAACGTGTAATCAACTATGCGTTAGTAAGCGAGATTGTTGATTACCTCTCTAATCATTCGGAGAAAGTACACCACCCGAAAGAAGATATCCTCTATCACCACTTTCTTGAACACTATGGTAAGCAACAAACCATGGAAAATTTAGAGAAAGAACATCTAGAGTTAGCGAGTAAAACCAGAGAGTTTTCATCCGTGATAGAGATGATCCTTCAGGATGCTGTTGTGCCACAAGACATGTTTGTCGCTCACCTAGAAGATTTCATAGAATCGCAAAGGCACCACTTGGAGCTAGAAGAGCGAAAAATTTTGCCTCTCATTGAAGAGTTATTTACCACAGAAGATTGGCAGCATGTCGAGAGCTTATGGAGCGTCAGTGAGGATGACCCTGTGTTTGGTGACACGATTGCTGATCGTTATAAGCAGTTGGCCGAACGTGTTCGTCAAAGTGATACTGAATATGTTTAAGACTGAATGATGAAACCTGAGCGAGCGAAAGCCGTCTCTCGGGTTTGTGAGATACATTTCTTATTTATTGGGAATCAACCGAAAATTTAGTGTGCATATTTCTCGGCAAAAAGTACGGAAGATTCTCATTGAGTAATAATGGTATTCATACTTAAACCTTGGTACATAAACTCACGGTGTTTACGGTCACTGTAAACAAAAAACAAAAGGCACCTGTAAGGTGCCTTTTGTTTGAATTAGAGTTTAATGTCTTCCAAGTTATAATCGGTACAGACATCAAGTTCGCGCAGCTCTTTAAGCAAATTGCGTCTGTCGTTCATCTCTTCTATTTCACGCCACTTTCGCTTTACTGGTTTGGCACGAGATTTGGTTGTTGAGGTAGTATCCAGATTAAAAATGTCATCTAGTTGAAAGCCTTCCATAAGCCACCTTTACCTTTCTTAAGCTAAACTGTTGTAACCAGTCCTTGTGGAGTTTTTTTAGTACCACAATAGCCGTGAGAATAACCATGATATATTTCGCATTTGTGTCGGTAGCATGACATTTTCGTGCAAAAATATTCTCAAAATCACACTTTTTATTGCAACGATGTGGATAAAAAATGCACAAACGATCTCAAGAAAACGATTAAATAGAGAGATTTTCTATGTTAATTCGATTTGATGAATGGGGGCACTGCGCAAAGGTTAAAGTTGCATAAAATCAGTTTGATGAAATAGTGTTCAATTAGATGGTAAGTCACTAGCGTAAATTTATGTAACACCTTGTGAATACTAGCTTGTTCTTGTTTATACGGTTTACCATTCCATTTAATGAAGAATAATTATTTATGTTGGTGTTTGGTAATTGAAATGTTGCGCAGTTTGAGTGTTAAGTCTTCTATTTATGTTATTTTTTGGTGACTTTATAGTGAAAAATAACAATGTTATTCTTGTTGTTGCATATTGATTTTTGCGCTCCTAGGTTGCATTATCCGCCCGTCAAAAAATACGCTGGTACGTAAAATGGATGCATGAAGCGACGTTTACGATTCTAGATTGCCCATAAACATTACTTAAAAAGCTAAGCACACTTTGACACTTAGCAGGCAATTTGGTGGATGGCTAGGACGCATAGACTGGCGCAACTCACTTTGAGGTACACATGACAGACTTAATCAATTTGATGAACGATCTCCTCTGGGGCTCGATTCTGGTTTATCTTCTTGTTGGTGTTGGTATTTACTTCACCGTTCGATTAGGGTTCATTCAGTTCCGCCATTTCGGCCACATGTTCTCTGTTCTTAAGAACAGCCGTAAAGCAGACAAAGCTGGTATTTCCTCTTTCCAAGCGCTTTGTACTAGTCTTGCTGCACGTGTTGGTACAGGTAACATGGCGGGCGTTGCAGTTGCATTGACTGCGGGTGGTCCTGGTGCGATCTTCTGGATGTGGCTGATTGCAATGCTTGGTATGGCAACATCGTTTGCTGAGAGCACACTGGCGCAGTTATACAAAACCAAAGATGATGATGGCAACTACCGTGGTGGCCCTGCCTACTACATGGAAAAAGGCCTGGGCATGCGTTGGATGGGCGTGTTGTTCTCAGTTTTCCTAATCATCGCTTTTGGTTTGGTATTCAACGCCGTACAAGCTAACTCAATTGCCAATGCAATGAGTAACGCATTTGGTTGGAATAACCTGTATGTCGGTATTGCCGTTGTTTTACTGTCTGCAATTGTTATTTTCGGTGGCATCAAGCGTATCGCAAGAGTTGCTGAGATGATCGTTCCGATCATGGCACTACTTTATCTAGCCCTAGCGCTGTTCATCATGTTCTCTAACCTAGAGAAATTACCTGATGTATTGATGCTTATCTTTAAGAGTGCATTTGGTCTGCAAGAAGCAGCAGCAGGTGGTCTTGGCTACGCAATTGCACAGGCAATGATTAACGGTATCAAGCGCGGTCTATTCTCGAATGAAGCAGGTATGGGTTCTGCACCTAACGCGGCAGCTTCAGCAACACCTTACCCACCACACCCAGCGTCTCAAGGTTACGTACAGATGCTAGGCGTGTTCATGGATACGATCGTTATCTGTTCTGCAACAGTGGCTATCATCCTGATGTCTGGTGAGTATGTCGGTCAAGCAACAGAAGTGACGGGTATCGAGCTAACTCAGCGTGCATTGAGCTCACAAGTTGGCGATTGGGGCGGCATCTTTGTTGCTGTGGCAATCTTCTTCTTTGCGTTTACTTCAATCATTGCAAACTACTCGTATGCTGAAACGAACTTAATCTTCCTAGAGCACAATCATAAAGCGGGCTTAAGCATTTTCCGCGTTATTGTTCTTGGTATGGTTATGTTTGGTGCACTAGCTTCGTTACCAGTCGTATGGTCGCTTGCTGATGTCTCTATGGGTCTGATGGCGATAGTCAACTTGGTGGCGATCATCTTGCTATCTGGCATCGTGATTAAACTGGCCAAAGATTACAATCGCCAGCTTGGTGAAGGCAAAGTGCCAACATTTGATGCGAATGATTTCCCAGAGCTGAAATCTCAGCTTGAAGAAGGCATTTGGTACAACGATAAAAAAGACTAAGTGAGCTATCACTCATAGTTGAAAGCTATTAGTACGATGTAAAAAGCCATGCAGACAATGCATGGCTTTTTTTGTACCCTATTAAAAACAAAATTAGAGAAGGGAAAGTCATGCTTATCGTAGTTTCTCCAGCGAAGACTCTTGATTACGAGTCTCCGTTAGCGACAGAAAAATTTACTCAACCTGAGTTGGTCGAATACTCAAAAGAGCTTATCGATGTATGCCGCAAACTGACTCCTGCTGATGTTGCCTCTTTAATGAAAGTGAGCGACAAGATTGCCGATTTAAATGTGGGCCGATTCCAAGAGTGGAGTGAAACGTTTACCACGGAAAACTCACGACAAGCCATTCTTGCATTTAAAGGTGACGTTTACACAGGGCTAGACGCCGAAAGTTTATCTGAAGCGGACTTCGAATATGCTCAAGATCATCTGCGTATGCTATCGGGTCTCTATGGTTTACTAAAACCACTTGATTTGATGCAGCCATACCGTCTTGAAATGGGTACCAAGCTTGCAAACGACAAGGGTACGAACTTGTACCAGTTTTGGGGCAACGTTATTACGGACAAGCTTAACGAAGCGATTTCTGCTCAAGGTGATAATGTCCTTATCAACCTTGCATCAAATGAATACTTTAAAGCGGTTAAGCCAAAGAATTTAGATGCGCAAGTGATCACGCCAGTATTCAAAGATTGTAAGAATGGTCAATACAAGGTCATCAGTTTTTACGCGAAGAAAGCGCGCGGTATGATGGCGCGTTACATCATTGAAAACCGTGTTGAGAGCGTAGCAGACCTGGCGAAGTTTGATACGGCGGGTTACTACTTTGTGGAAGATGAATCGACGCCAACAGAGTTAGTATTTAAACGCGAAGAGCAAAAATAAAGCTGATTGAGACGTAGTCTACGTTAATCTCTATCAGCACAAACGAAAAAGGGTTGGCATTGCCAACCCTTTGTTATTTTCTAGCTTGAGCTACTTGGCCCCAACAAGATTACTTCTTCTTAGCGGTTTTCTTTTTCGCTACTTTTTTCTTGTCGTCTTTTTTCTTTTTCTTCTTAAACACAGGCTTTTTGTGTTTAGGACGCATCTCTTTCACGAAACGCTCTTTGATGTCTTCTTTCACGTAACGTGCAACGCGATCCATCATTGGTTGGTCGTGTGCTTCTACGATTGAGATAGCGTTACCTTTCTTACCTGCGCGAGCCGTACGGCCGATACGGTGAAGGTAAACATCAGCCGTGCGCGGCATGTCGTAGTTGATAACGTGTGATACATCCGGAAGATCGATACCACGCGCAGCAACGTCCGTCGCGAGCAGCACATTCACAGTTCCATCGCGGAAGCGAGAAATCGCATTGTTACGACGATCTTGCGGCATTTCACCTTGAATCCAAGAACATGGAATCTGTGCACTTTCAAGCTGCGCTCGTAGCTCAGCCAAACGCTCACGAGTCTTTAAAAAGACGATAGTGCGCTCAGCTTGCTGAGTAATAATGTGTTTTAGTAATTCCAGTTTGTGTTCAGCATCATCAGCTCGGTGGTACCACTGAGCAATTTTCTTACGCTCACGCAGCGGCGATTTTGCATCGATCTCTGCTGGGTCATTCAACAGATCAGCGGTAAAGCCTTCTACGCCTTTCCCTTCTAACGTTGCTGAGAACAGAAGGGTTTGCTTACGCCAGCGACATTCGTTAGATAGGCGATCGACAGTAGGAGCAAAACCCATATCTAGCATACGGTCTGCTTCATCAAGGATTAACCATTCGATTGCACGACAATCAAAACGTTCTGCATCAATGTATTCTTTTAAACGGCCAGGTGTCGCAACCACAATGTCTTGTGTTGTTGCAAGGATGTCGGCGTGCTCTTGGTACTGAACACCACCAGTGATGGTGAAAATGTTGAGTTTGGTATTTTTTGCCAAAGCACGTGCTTGATCGGCAATTTGCATCGCCAGTTCGCGAGTAGGCGTTAGGATCAAAATACGCGCAGGCCCAGGCTTACGACGAGGGAAGTCTTGCAAGTATTGCAATGCTGGCAGGACGAAGGCGGCCGTTTTACCAGTTCCTGTTGGCGCTGACGCTAGAATGTCACGACCGTCCAACGCTTGTGGAATCGCTTCTGCCTGAATTTTTGTTGGGCGTTCGTAACCCATCTCTTCAATGGCTTCAAGTAGGTTTTGGTCTAGATCAAGTTCAGCAAAGGTTCTGATCACAATGAGTTCTCCACAAGCAAAGCTTGGTTAATGGTTCGCCACAACAGCATAGAATACAAAAAGGTCGCACATTATAAAGTGATTGGTGATAAGGATCACATGTTATTTCACATCTTAAGATAAAACTCGCGAGTTAACTGTATGAAATCATCACTATAGCCGTCATTTGAACGGATAATTAAATGTGACGTCTGCAAATCGCAAGGTCGTTTTGACAGTTCAAATAACAGTCGGTGTACTGGTTTCTTTTCTGATGGTTGCACACGACAGATCCGCGATAGATACCAACTTTGGTTTAATGCTAGCTCAATGAACTGCTCGCCTTCGGTGATTGGCAACACAAAACTAGCTCTCCCTTCGTCATCAAGCAAATGATAGCAACGCTGTAGCAATGCGTTATGGCCTAGCGTATCAGTGTGCCTCGCGGTTGCACGTTGACTGTGTTTCGATTGCTCGCCGCTGTTGAAGTAGGGCGGGTTACAAATGATGCGTTGGAATGGATGTGTCGGCGTAAAGTGCAGTATGTCGGTGTGATGCACACTTACACGATCTGACCAAGGAGACTGGGCCATATTTTTTTGCGCGGCAGCAACGGCTGTTAATTCGATATCGACCGCGGTTATTTGAGCTTCTGTAAAGCGTTGAGCACACATCAGGGCAAGCAGGCCAGTGCCAGTGCCAATATCGAGAATTTTAGCGTCGTTAGGGCTTTGAACCCAAGCACCAAGTATTACCCCATCTGTGCTGACTGGCATACCACTCTCGCCGCCCTCAATACAAAATTGCTTAAAATTGAAGCCTTTAGTTTTCAGTTTTTTGTTCTTCATGATTGTTTTATATTTGCTCAATAATTAAGTGGATTGCTCTATTGTTTATTAATTGTATAGATTGTTGTTTTGTTGGTTATTAAATTGTATTGTTAATTGATCGAGATAAAGAACTGGACTGTTATTTGGATCTGGTTATATCCACTGCTTTTAAGTTTGAAAACTAAATTAATATGGTGTTTTTTTCTTAAAGGTTGCCAAATGATGAGTCTTTCGTCATTATGCGGCGAAAATTTTATAGATTGAACCACGTGTACTTATTGACTTTAGGTATACAAAAAGTGGTCTACGCATACACAACATTCATTAATTAAAAGACAAGGGTTATCTGTGAAGCAGACGTTAAAACTAACAGATATTATCGCAGTAGGCTTTATGCTATTTGCGTTCTTTTTAGGTGCGGGCAATATTATCTTTCCTCCTCTAGCGGGTCAGCTAGCGGGTGAAAACTTAATGCCAGCTATGTTTGGTTTCTTGCTAACAGCGGTAGGTCTACCTCTTATTACTATCGTTGCTATTGCTGTTGCTGGTGGTTCTTGGGATCACTTGACGCAAGATCTTCCGAAAAAAGCGGCAGTTCTTATGGCTGCACTGATTTTCATCATCATTGGTCCAGCGTTTGCAGCGCCTCGTACAGGCCTAGTGGCTTACGAGATGGCGGTGAAACCTTTCTTCCTTGAGGCGTCACAAACGCATCTGACAGCGTTCTCAGTGATCTTTTTTATCGCAGCGATGATGTTCTCATGGTTCCAAGGCCGTTTGATCGATCTTATCGGTAAAGTACTGACACCAGCATTGTTCGTTGGTTTGATCATTCTTGCTGTCGCTGTCTTCCTTGATCCTCAGGGCGATATGATTGGCGCGCACGGTGAATACCTAACGCAGCCTCTGACCAAAGGCTTCTTAGAAGGCTACAACACAATGGATACGTTCGCGTCATTGATGTTTGGTATGCTGATGGTTGATGCACTGCGCGGTAAAGGCATTACTGAGCGCTCTGCAACTACTAAATATCTGATCTATGCAGGTTGTATTGCTGCTGCTGGTCTTGCGTTTGTTTACATCTCACTATTTTACTTAGGTGCGACGAGTGCAACGGTTGCTGCTGGTGCTGATAATGGTGGCCTAGTGCTTAGCCAATACGTTCAAGCGTTGTTTGGTCCATACGGTCAAATCGTTCTGTCTGTCATCGTATTGCTAGCGTGTCTGACAACCGCGATTGGCTTGATTTCTGCGTGTTCAGATTTCTTCAGCTCGAAAACACCACTGTCATACAAGCAATGGGTACTGATTAATGGTTCTGTTTGTGCATTGGTTGCAAACGTTGGTCTTGCGCAGCTGATTTCTCTGTCAGTGCCAGTATTGTTTGCGCTGTACCCTGTGGCGATTGCGTTGGTTGCACTAACATTTGTGCGCAGCAAACTGCCGAATCCACGCTTTGCTTACCGTGCGGTACTGCTTGTATCTCTGCTGTTTGCGTTAGTTGATGCGGCAAAAGTATCGGGTATTGATGTTTCTGCGTTTAACATGTTGCCACTATTCGAAGTCGGCATGGGTTGGGTGCTTCCAACATTTGCGGCTATCGTGTGCATGTTCTTCATCGCGAAACCTCGCCCAGAGCTAGCACAAGAAACCGCGTAATCAAGATAATAAAAAGCCCGATGAATTACTTCATCGGGCTTTTTACTTTTTAATGATGACGTGTTTGCGCTATTAAAGCGTGTCGTGGAATTCCACAAGAACTTGTTCACACCATTTTTCGATGCGTTCATCACTCAGTTCGTACTGTGAGTCTTCATCTAACGCAAGTCCAACAAACTTGCTGCCATCTTCGATCAATGCTTTCGATGCTTCAAATTCGTAGCCTTCATTTGGCCAGTAACCGATAAAGGTTGCGCCTGTGGCTTGCAATTCATCGTGAAGTAAGCCCATCGCATCTAAATACCACTCTCCGTAACCTTCTTGGTCACCCAGACCAAACAGCGCTACAACTTTGCCTTTCAGTGGTGTGGTCGCGATGTCTTGCCAAATCGCGTTCCAATCTTCTTGAATTTCACCAAAATCCCAAGTTGAGATGCCAAGGAGTAATAAGTCGTAGTCCGCCATTAGTGATAACGGTGTCTCTTTCACATTGTGAATGTCGACAAGGTCTTCACCAATAAGGGTACGAATTTTCTCTGCTGCCATTTCGGTGTAGCAGGTCGTTGAGCCGTAAAAGAGTCCGATTTTCATTATATTCGTCGTTATTTGTGTTGCTGTTGTGGAAGATTCTAACCATAAATTGAGGAAGATTGCAGCGAATATCCTATGTGGGATGATTTTTTATGGTATTGGATTGGCAGGTGCTTTAATCTAAATACTGTAAATATAAACAGATAAGGAAGCATTCATGACGGCACAACAGCCTGTCAATCAACAAGATTTTTCGCTTGTTGAGCAATTCTTAGATGCGATGTGGATGGAGCGTGGCCTATCAGAGAACACGTTGGCTTCCTACCGAAACGATTTAATGAAGTTGCTCGTGTGGATGGAAAAACATCGATACCGTCTTGATTTTATCAGTTTGTCTGGCTTGCAAGAATATCAAAGCCACCTTGTAGATTTAGATTACAAACAGACGTCTCGTGCGCGTATGTTGTCGGCGATTCGCCGTTTATTCCAATACCTGCATCGTGAGAAGGTGCGCGCTGATGACCCGAGTGCGCTCTTGGTTAGTCCTAAACTGCCACAACGTTTACCCAAAGATATTAGTGAAGAGCAAGTGGACGCGTTGCTCGAGGCGCCAGACCCGAACGACCCTATAGAATTGCGCGATAAAGCGATGCTAGAGCTACTCTACGCGACAGGGTTGCGTGTGACAGAGCTCGTCAGTTTGACCATGGAAAATGTTAGCTTGCGCCAAGGGGTGGTGCGCGTGACTGGTAAAGGTGGTAAAGAACGCCTAGTTCCTATGGGGGAAAACGCGGTCGATTGGATCGAGACGTTCATTCAACAAGGGCGTCCTGCGTTACTTGGTGATACATCATCTGATATTGTTTTTCCTAGTAAACGCGCAAGACAAATGACTCGTCAGACGTTTTGGCACCGTATTAAGTACTATGCTTTGATAGCAGGGATTGATACTGATCAGCTGTCGCCGCACGTACTGCGTCATGCCTTTGCCACGCATTTATTGAACTATGGCGCAGATCTCAGGGTCGTACAGATGCTTTTAGGACATAGTGACTTATCGACCACGCAAATTTATACTCACGTGGCGACTGAACGATTGAAGCAGATCCACAGTCAACACCACCCAAGAGCATAACAATGGTTAGATTCATCCATGTCCTCTTGGAAAAACGATTTTACATTAAGGTGAATTTCATGAGCGTATTACGCCGACTAACTCTGCTGACTTTACCATTTTTTGTTACCGCTTGTGGTGCAGAAGAAAGTCAGGCTCAAACGGAGACTCCTGCGCAACAAGTAGCGCCAGCTGCACAAAGCGGCTTTGATGAAGCAGCATTAAAAACTAAGTTCTCAAAGCTTGGTTTATCTATCGTTGATATTCAACCATCAGACGTCGCTGGCTTATTGGAAATTCAAACCAATGGCGGGATCCTGTTTGCTTCAAATGATGGTAGCCACTTTATCGCCGGTACGCTTTATGCCATTAATGATGATGGCAGTTACAAAGATGTCATAGCAGAGCGTCAAGCGCCGCTTAACGCCGAGAAAATTGCGCAGTTCTCCGATAGCATGATCGAATACAAAGCCGACGATGAAAAGTACGTTGTGACCGTATTCACTGATATCACTTGTGGTTACTGTGTGCGTCTGCATAGCCAAATGCAAGGCTATAATGATCTAGGTATCACAGTGCGTTACATGGCTTACCCTCGCCAAGGTGCAACTGGCCCTGTGGCAGAGCAAATGGCAACGATTTGGTGTGCTGAAGATCCGGCGTCGGCAATGCACAACGCGAAAGTGAATCGTACATTTGATAACCCTGCGAAAGACTTAAAACAGTGTAAAGAAACCATCCAGGCGCATTACAATCTAGGTCGCCAATTGGGTATTTCTGGTACGCCAGCAATCTTCTTACCGAATGGCGAAATGGTTGGTGGCTACCTACCACCTGCAGAGCTATTGAAACGTTTAAAGCAACTATAATCCATTAGGAGCAGAGCCGGCAAAGTTGTCGGCTCTTTCAAGCATGATAGAAATTCAACGACGTCCTGAACCAGATCTTTCCCTTCTTCCTGATTCCATTCCTCCGATTCTTAAACGTATCTACATCAACCGTGGGATAACGGATCTTTCACAATTAGAAACGTCGGCCCGTGGGTTGCATTCATATCAAAAACTCGGGGGGATTGAGCAAGCTGTCGATCTTTTGTTTCAGGCGATAAAAGAACAAAAACGCATCATCGTTGTCGGTGATTTTGACGCTGATGGCGCGACAAGCTCAGCATTATCAGTGCTCGCGCTGCGCATGCTTGGTAGTCACAATGTGGATTATCTAGTGCCAAATCGTTTTGAAGACGGTTATGGGTTAAGCCCAGAAGTCGTTGACCAAGCCCTAGAGCTTGGCGCTGAGATGATCATGACGGTGGATAACGGCGTCTCATCAATCGAAGGCGTGCGTTACGCAAAAGAAAATGGCATTACCGTGCTCGTTACCGATCACCACTTACCAGGACAAGTGTTGCCTGATGTGGATGCAATGGTGAACCCAAACCTTGACAGCTGTAGCTTTCCATCTAAAGCGCTTGCGGGTGTGGGGGTCGCGTTTTATCTCATGATGGCACTATGCGTTCATATGCGAAAACACAATTGGTTTGCAGAACAGGGGATGCAAGAGCCCAAGTTGATGGAACTGATTGACCTTGTTGCACTGGGTACCGTCGCCGATGTCGTTCCATTGGATGAAAACAACCGCATTCTTGTACACCAAGGTTTGCAACGTATTCGTGCGGGCAAAGCGCGTCCCGGCATCCAAGCGTTAATTGAGGTCGCTAAGCGCGATGCGCGTCGTTTAGTTGCGTCCGATTTTGGCTTTGCTTTAGGTCCACGTATTAACGCAGCAGGCCGTCTTGATGACATGTCTTTCGGTGTTGAACTGCTGATGTGTAACAACATCCACGCAGCTCGTCGCATGGCAAGTGAATTGGATGGCTTAAACCAGACTCGTAAAGAGATTGAAGAAGGCATGAAGCAAGAAGCGATGGCTTTCTGTGAGCGCCTTCAGTTTGGTGAAGGCAATGAGCTTCCTTATGGCTTAGCCTTATTCCAACGTGATTGGCACCAAGGTGTGATTGGTATTTTGGCTTCGCGCATTAAAGAGAAGTTTCATCGTCCAGTCATTGCATTTGCTGATGGTGGAGAAGGGACGATTAAAGGCTCGTGTCGTTCTATTCCGGGGCTACACATGCGCGATGCGTTGGATTTCATCGACACGCAAAACCCGGGTTTGATCATCAAGTTTGGTGGACACGCCATGGCAGCAGGCTTAACGATTAAAGAGCAGGATTTTGAGCGTTTCAGTCGTTTGTTTGATGAAGTGGTAAAAAAGGAACTCGATGAAGCGGCGCTAAAAGGCGTGATCATGTCAGATGGCGAACTTAAGCCGGAAGAGTTCTCTATGCATGTTGCTGAACAGCTGCGATCGGGTGGCCCTTTTGGACAAGCCTTCCCTGAACCAATCTTTGATGGTGAGTTTAAAGTACTGCATCAAAAGCTGGTGGGTGAGAAGCATCTTAAATTGATGTTAGAGCCGCTTTATAAAGGTCACCCTACCAATGTGATGATCGACGGCATTGCATTCAATGTTGATCTACGCCGATGGCCAGATGCATCGGTTAAAACAGTACGTCTCGCGTATAAGCTGGATGTGAATGAATTTCGTGGTAATCAATCATTGCAATTGATGATCGACCATATCGAAGCTAAGTAATACCTAGATTAACCTTTCTTATAGAGTACGGTTGCCCCTAAGTGGGCGTAAAATTTTATGACCGTGCTCTCTCTCACCGCAATCTGATTTCTCATCCGAAATTTTCCTGTATCTCGGTCACATTTTTCAGTAGAATTTCTCGGTTAAATTCTATTCTAAAATGTTGAGTAAACATGTTTGAAATCAATCCAATTAAAAACCGTCTGCAGGACGTGTCTCAGCGCACAAATGTCCTGAGGGGGTATCTTTGACTATGACGCGAAGAAAGAGCGTCTAGAAGAAGTCAACGCAGAACTTGAACAACCAGATGTATGGAACGAACCTGAGCGTGCGCAAGCACTGGGTAAAGAGCGTGCATCACTAGAAGCGGTTGTTGAAACCATTGATCAACTAGAGCAAGGTGTGGAAGATGTAGAAGGTCTTCTTGAGCTGGCTGTAGAAGAAGAAGATCAAGAAACATTTGACGAAATTGAACCAGAACTTGCTGAGTTGGAAGAGAAGCTAGAAAAGCTTGAATTCCGTCGTATGTTCTCTGGAGACCACGATAGCTCTGATTGTTACATCGATTTGCAAGCTGGCTCTGGTGGTACAGAAGCACAAGACTGGACTAACATGCTGCTGCGTATGTACCTACGTTGGGCAGAAGCGAAGGGCTTCAAAGCTGAAGTGATTGAAGTCTCTGAAGGTGAAGTCGCGGGTCTTAAGTCGGCAACAGTTCGCATCTCTGGTGAGTATGCGTACGGTTGGTTACGCACTGAAACGGGCGTTCATCGTCTTGTTCGTAAATCTCCGTTCGATTCAGGCGGTCGTCGCCATACGTCATTTGCTTCTGCGTTCATCTATCCAGAGATTGATGAAAACATCGACATCGACATTAATCCTTCCGACCTACGTATTGACGTTTACCGTGCGTCAGGCGCAGGTGGTCAGCACGTAAACACCACAGAATCTGCGGTACGTATTACGCACGTACCTACGAACACAGTGGTTCAGTGTCAGAATGACCGTTCTCAACATAAGAACAAAGATCAGGCAATGAAACAGCTTCGAGCGAAGCTATTTGAGCTTGAATTGCAAAAGCAAAATGCGGAAAAACAAGCTAATGAAGACGCTAAGTCTGACATTGGCTGGGGTAGCCAGATCCGTTCTTACGTATTGGATGACTCACGTATTAAGGACCTCCGTACGGGCATTGAAAACCGTAATACTCAAGCGGTTCTTGATGGCGATCTGGACAAATTTATTGAAGCTAGCCTGAAATCAGGTCTATAAAGCTTTTCACCGACAAAAACAGGATACATCGAAAATGACTGATGCTGTTCAAAACGAAACTGTACTAGAAGAAAATAAGCTGATTGCTGAACGCCGCGCTAAACTGGATGCAATCCGAAAGAGCTGCAAAGCGAACGGCCATCCAAACGACTTCCGTCGTGACGCACTAGCGGGCGACCTTCAGAAAGAGTTCGGTGAAAAGACGAAGGAAGAGCTAGAAGAGCTTAACCACGTAGTAGCAATCGCTGGCCGTATCATGGCTAAACGTGGTCCATTCTTGGTAATTCAAGAAACTTCTGGCCGTATCCAAGCTTACGCTGACAAAGCGGTTCAAAAAGTACTTAAAGAAAAATACCAAGGTCTAGATATCGGTGACATCATCGGTGTTAAAGGTGCACTTCATAAGTCTGGTAAAGGTGACCTATACGTGAACATGGAAGAGTACGAGTTGCTAACCAAAGCACTACGTCCACTTCCAGAGAAGTTCCACGGTCTAACTGACCAAGAGATGCGTTACCGCCAACGTTACGTTGACCTGATCGTTAACGAAGACTCTCGTCAAGCGTTTGTAGTACGTTCTAAAGTAATGTCTGCAATCCGCAACTTCATGATCTCTAAGCAGTTCATGGAAGTTGAAACGCCAATGATGCACGTTATCCCTGGCGGTGCGAGTGCGCGTCCATTCATCACGCACCACAACGCACTAGACATGCCAATGTACCTACGTATCGCGCCAGAGCTATACCTGAAGCGTCTAGTTGTTGGTGGTTTTGATCGCGTATTCGAAATCAACCGTAACTTCCGTAACGAAGGCCTTTCTCCACGCCACAACCCAGAATTCACAATGATGGAATTCTACATGGCGTACGCAGACTACAAAGATCTGATGGACCTAACTGAAGAACTACTAAGTTCAGTGGCGCAAGAAGTTCTAGGTTCAACGTCAATGCCTTATGGTGATGAAACGGTTGAGTTTGGTGGTACTTACACTCGTATGAGCATGTTCGAAGCAATCAAGCACTACAACCCAGACCACTCGCAAATCCAAGCGCTAACAGAAGAAGACCTACAAAACCGTGATCTAATGGTTTCTATCGCGAAATCTGTTCACGTTGAAGTAGAACCTTTCTGGACATGTGGTCAGCTTCTTGAAGAGATCTTTGGTGAAACAGCAGAACCTAAGCTAATGCAGCCTACGTTCATCACTGGTTACCCAGCAGATATTTCTCCGTTGGCTCGTCGTAGCGACGATAACCCGTTCTTTACAGACCGCTTTGAGTTCTTTATCGGTGGCCGTGAAGTAGCGAACGGTTTCTCAGAGCTTAACGATGCTGAAGACCAAGATGCACGCTTTAAAGCACAGGTTGAAGCGAAAGAGTCTGGTGACGACGAAGCAATGTTCTACGATGCAGACTACATCACTGCTCTAGAGCACGGCCTACCGCCAACAGCAGGCCAAGGTATCGGTATCGACCGTTTGGTTATGCTACTGACTAACACGCACACTATCCGTGACGTGATCCTATTCCCTGCAATGCGCCCGCAAGCGTAATTCGATAGGATGAGTAAAAAACCACCTTCGGGTGGTTTTTTTTTGCCTTTTAGTTAAGTTAATTCAAGTTGTTGCATTTGCTTTTTAATGGGATATGCAAATAAACATTCGCCAAATCTCAATCTATTGCATAGTCTTAATACTGAGACAGACGTGAGGGGGCGGAGTCTCGATAATGTTACCCGCTCGCAAAGATAAGTTTGTGGCACAAAATTTCTATTAACAATGAAAAAGGGTTAGAGAATGGCTGGGCAGTTTAAGATGGATTCCATCCCGGGATCGCTTGTGGTAGTTGGCGGTACTTATGAGCCTTGGTTATCGGTACTGGAGCAAGTGGGCTGGAAGTGTCACCAAGTCGGTGACTTACGCAAAGCTAATACGCTGTTAGAAGATATTGGTCCATGTATCGGTATTGTTGATCTCAGCCATGACGAGTTCAGCTTGAATGGTTTGGCGAACTTAGTCAGCTCTCACAAACACGTACGTTGGTTAGCGTTTATTCGTGAATCTCAGCTTGGCACTGACACCATATGCCAGTTCATTGTTAACTTTTGTATCGATTTTTTCACAGCGCCGATCCCAGATGCACAGTTATTAAGCACAATAGGTCACCAGCTTGGCATGCTTAAATTGGAGAAAAAAGTTTGGCCTAGTTTTGGTAGCAGTTTAGATATGGGTTTGATCGGTGAATCTATCCCGATGAAACGTTTACGCGATCAAGTGAAGCGCATTGGTCCAACGGACGTCAGCATTCTGATTTCTGGGGAAAGTGGGACTGGTAAAGAGGCGGTTGCTAGGGCCATCCATAAAGTCTCTTCACGCTCTCATAAACCGTTTATGGCAATTAACTGTCGCGCACTCAATGAACAACGTTTCCAAGCTGAAGTATTTGGTATTAACTCCGATGAAGATATGGAAGCATGCCTGCTTGAACAAGCAGATGGCGGCACCGTGTTGTTTAACGACATTCTTACCATTTCAAAAGAGCAGCAAATGAATCTGCTGAGATTCTTGCAAGAAGGCACCATTGATACCAAAGATGGCGTAAAAGCGGTTAACGTGCGTATTCTTGCTGCTAACTCGTCAGATGTTGAAAAAGCTTTGATTGACGGTGACTTCAATGAAGAGCTTTACCATTACATCAACGTTCTGCGCATCAATGTCCCTAGCTTGAAAGAGCGTGCGAGTGACATCGCATTGCTGGCTCGTTTCTACTTACAAGAGTTCTCAAAAGAGTACAACTCGCAAGCAAAAAGCTTTTCTGAGGATGCATTCAAGGCACTGACACGTTATTTCTGGCCTGGAAATGTGCGTGAGCTGATGAACCAAGTGAAGCGAGCGGTATTAATGTCCGACAGCGTAATGATTGAAGAGCATCACTTAGATTTACCTCAACGTAATGACTCAAAGCGCAGCTTGAAATCAATCCGAGAGAAGAGTGAACGTGATGCGTTGCTGGTTGTTTTGGAATCTCATTCTGGTCAAGTTTCAAATGCGGCGAAAGAGCTCGGAGTTTCGCGTGCAACCATGTATCGACTACTTAATAAACATAACTTGATTTCCGAACAAGCCATGTAGTTGGCCTTTCCCTGTGTCAAATAGGCGAATAAATACAATAAAAGAGAGTGGCCACAGAGCCGCTCTTTTTATTTTTTGTTTGGTTTGATTTATAAAATCCGCAAATTTATATATTCCTCAGGTGAATATGTTATACATAAAAGTATATGAAACTAAATTGCGGTGTATTGATTTGTTTTTAATCAAAAAGGCAAAAAATGTTTGATATATATTCATCAAAGCTTACAATTTAACCGTAACTCAATGAGTTATACCTTTCATAAACGGATTAATTTTTAGCTAGGAGGCGCAAGATGAAACATTACGTTGTTAACACCACTGCTTGCGCTGATCGTATGCCTATCGCTCCGATAACCCTTAAATCGGATGATACCAATACCACTGGCTCACAAGATAAAAATTAATCCGTAACCTATCATATTTATTACTAGGCTGCGGGAAAGTAGCGGCTTAGTATCAACAGAATATTTCTGTTCATTTTACGCACTATTTTTTCCCAGTCGAATACATCGATAATCGGAGAAAATATTATGCGTCACTCTATTTACCTACAATTGGCCACTTTGCTATTGAAAGCAGACCTTAAACGCGAAGAAAAACAATGGCAGCGTACCATACGCCGAACTGCTCATGATATTCCATGGACGAATGTTCATCTATTGAGGGATATTGGTTTAGATCGCGATGGTCGTTCTACACGTGCCAATGTTCCGGATGCAGTAAAAGTTGAACGTCGAGTTCGTCACCTTCGTCGAGTCTTAACGTCGCGAATAATGACGTAATCGTTAGCGTGTTGGACTGACTGAGTTGCTAACGAGTCATTCAACACGCTTAACTTTTTATATGAAGTATGACTTCATTGGATAAACAGCTGATCTTGAAGATCAGCTGTTTTCGTTTGAAGGGAGCTTTACTGTTAAGGGCAAGGATTCGAGTAAGTTGTACCTATTGCTTGAATTTCAGTAAGTAGCTCGTCGCTAAGTTGCAAATCAATACTGTCGATATTGGCTTTTAATTGGTCTAGGTTTGTTGCTCCGATAATGTTAGAAGCAACAAATGGACGCTGATTGACAAACGCGAGCGCCATTTGTGCAGGGTTTAGACCATGCTCTTGAGCTAAATTGACGTAAGCTTCGGTCGCTTTAACACCTTGTGGAGTGAAGTAGCGCGCAAAACGCTCCCACTTAGTGCATCGAGCGCCTTCAGGTTTTGCCCCGTTTAGGTATTTACCACTCAGGCAGCCAAATGCCAAAGGAGAGTAGGCAAGTAACTGAACGCCTTCGTAATGGCTGATTTCAGACAAGCCAACTTCGAAGCTGCGGTTCAATAAGTTATATGGGTTTTGAATGGAGACAATTCTTGGCAAATCGTGCTTTTCTGCCAAACGCAGTAGCGACATCACCCCCCACGGCGTCTCGTTGGATACGCCGATATAGCGCACTTTACCTGCATTCACTAATTCAGTAAGCGCTTCCAACGTTTCAATTAACGTGACTTCTTCTTGTTTGTCAGGGTATGGGTAGTTGAGTTGACCAAAGCAGTTGGTTTGACGCTGCGGCCAATGTAGTTGGTACAAATCGACATAATCGGTTTGTAGACGATTAAGGCTGTCATCAATTGCTGTATGGATGTGGCGACGATTAAGGCTCATGTTGTCTCTAATGTGAGGAACATTGCGAGGGCCTGCCACTTTTGTTGCCAGTACTACTTTCTCTCTTTTGCCGCTTTTTGCTAACCAATTACCGATGTATTGCTCGGTGAGCCCTTGTGTTTCCGAGTTTGGCGGTACAGGGTACATCTCTGCGGTATCGATGAAGTTCACCCCATGATCGAGGGCAAAGTCGAGCTGTTCAAAGGCGTCCTTTTCTGTGTTTTGCTCGCCAAACGTCATAGTGCCGAGGCAGATTTTACTGATCTCAAGTGATGAGTGCGGTAGTTTTGTGTATTGCATATCACGTCCTTGAAGAGTTACCGACTAAATAAGTGACTCCAATATAGGGGATTTTTAGCCGCAATCGCAAATGATTTACGTATAAAGGAAGAGCAAACTCGAAAGCTACAGTTAGCCTAACTACACTTAAATGATCGTGTGAAGGAGGTATGTTATGCAGAAGCATCAATTGGACATGTGGCTACATGGTCCACATAAAGATACTTATAAAACTCCCAAAGTATTTGTGATTGGGTGTTCTGATGTCTCTGACTATCTTTTAGCTGTGGAGTACAAGCATCAACTTGAGCCGATTAAAGACGGTGAAGACCCGATACATTTTGGCTCTCTAGACTTAGTAAAAGAAGAACTATTGAGGCTAGGGGTCGATAAAGCGTATTTAAGGCTGCGCAATGCGTATGACGAATGTGGCACTGAAGAGGCGGCCTCATACTGCGATATTGAGTTATCGCTCGTGACGCACTAAATAGCTGATATGGTTTTATTCTGGTTGAGTGTTAATGTAGTGCTTGAGTAAGATCTGTTCAGTAAACTGTGTTCTAAGGTAAAAGCCTCGGGGCAGAGTTTTCATCGGCTTACCATTTGAGTTGTATGCTTCGGTGAGCGCTTTTGCATTTGCGGCTTTAGGGCGAAGATGCAGCGCTTCTCCGTGTCTGGCGGAAATTTGATCAAATCTTCCCAAGACGATCATCTCCATTAACTCTTCCCAGTCATTTCGCAAAATCCGTTCTTCTTCTTCATCTGGTGACCAAATTAGTGGACTGCCCACACGTCTTTCAGGGAGTGGGATTTCTCGTTCTCCTTCTACGGGTACCCAAAGGACACGAGATAGCTTGTTTCGAACATGACTTGTTTCCCATGTAAGACCATGAACACCAGTGAGGGGCGCCACAGAAACAAAGGTTGTTTCTAAAGGTTTGCCAGAGTAACTGATCGGAATACTTTTCAACTCGATCCCTAGTTTTGCGAAATCTTGTTGAGGTTTACTGCCAGCTGGAGCGCCCAAGTGCCATTCGAGTAATTGACCCACCCAACCTTTATCACGTTTTAAGTTTTCAGGAACAATCATATTCGCCTCGGCGGCCAACTCAGCAAAACAGAGTCCTGCCATATCATGCGCTCGTTCCAATAGCTCTGCTTCTGTTTGTGGTTCTGGTTTCATAGTTACAAGGTGGTATTACAAAAAATATAGTTTATCAAACTCCGACCAAATCTACTGTTTAAGATTTCACCGAGGCGGTGTAAGAACGATCAATTCATAACTTATCCACAGGTGGAGGAGGTATTGATAAGATCCTGGCGGGGTCTGTATGAATAAACAGGGGTTAAAATGCATTTTTGGGGTTGATTTTGTTGTAATCATCTAAACGAATAGCAGGTGAGTGTGGATAAATAGCCTGTTGGTGGATCTTTGACCGATCTGAGTTTGGTGAAAAGATCATCAAGAAACTGAAGATCGAATTATCGTTGTTTTTAAAAATAAATACTTTTTTATCAATGTTTTATGTTTATTTTTTTGTTTCTTCATCTGTTTTGCTTTTGATGGGATTGAACTGAATTACTCATTTGAATTGAATTCTTCACAAAGTTATTCACAGAAAAGGTGAATAAATGTGGGCAATGTCTCACTCTTGTGTTGATAAGGTATGGTTTGATTAAAAGATATCCAAAAATGGTGAAAAGGTAATAAATCTTGCTCATATCACATCAGTAAGTTTGCTAGTAATGGGGATATGTGGAAAAATCACGGTAATAAAAAATTTATTCATAGAGGTTAGCCAGTGATAGATGGCGATGGTTACCGACTTAATGTTGGTATTGTGATATGTAATAACCATGGTCAGGTCTTCTGGGCTAAACGATACGGGCAACACTCATGGCAATTTCCACAAGGTGGGATTGACGAAGGTGAAACCCCTGAACAAGCCATGTTCAGGGAGTTATACGAAGAAGTCGGTTTAACGAAAAAAGACGTTAAGATCATTGCAACAAGTCGTCATTGGTTAAGATATAAGCTACCAAAGCGATTGGTGCGTTGGGACTCCAAGCCTGTTTGTATCGGCCAAAAACAGAAATGGTTTCTGCTGAGATTAGAATGCGATGAGTCTCGCATTAATATGCAACGCGGAAAATCCCCTGAATTTGATGGTTGGCGCTGGGTAAGTTACTGGTATCCAGTTAGGCAAGTTGTTTCTTTCAAGCGAGATGTTTATCGACGAGCGATGAAAGAATTTGCATCCTTAGCCATGCCTTTTCGAGAGAGAAAAGCGAAAGGGAAAAGAAAAAAGCAACGTAGAGGATAATCATGCTCAGTCAGCTAAGGGAAATAGTTGAGAAAGTCTCCAGGGTCGATGATGTGCATCTGGCACTCGATATATTGGTGAAAGAGACTTGTGCTGCCCTTAGTACTGAGTGCTGTACTATCTATCTTGCTAATGAAGAAATGCAGCGCCTTGAGTTAATGGCAACTCAAGGCCTTATTTTTGAAGGTGATAGTATTCATATCAACTTCAATGAAGGCTTGGTTGGGTTGGTAAAACGAAGCGCTGAACCCCTTAACCTTGCCGAAGCCTCAAAACACCCCGAGTTCAAATTCTTTCCTCAACTCGGCGAACAGATTTACCACTCTTTTTTAGCTACTCCAATCATTCATCGTAAACAAGTTTTAGGTGTGTTGGTGATCCAACAAAAAACGCCGCGCTTGTTTAGTGAAATGGAAGAATCGTTTCTTGTTACCTTATCCGCTCAGTTAGCGGTGCTCATTGCACATGCGCAGAATCTTGGGCATTGGCAGTTAGCATCTAAACCCACGGTATTAAAAGGTTTGCCTGCGTCTACTGGTGTCGCGATTGGAGAGTTTTGGTTCGACAATACCCAGCCGAGTTTATCGGATGTTTTCCCTTCGTCCACGTTAGATAAGGAACGCGAGCACGAGACATTACTGGTGGCCATAGAGCGAGCGTTAAATGACTTTCGCCGTATGAGGAAAAAGCTGGACAGTGAAATCAACAAAGATGCGCTGGCGATCTTCGATCTGTTTACTCACTTACTGAATGATCCGATGCTTCGCGGTGATTTGAAGAAGCAGATTGAAAAAGGAGATAGGGCAGACTGGGCGTTACGCCAAGTTGTAGAGTCATACTCGAATCGATTTGCAAGAATGTCGGATGTATACATGCGTGAAAGAGCGCAAGATATCCGAGAGTTAGGGCAAAGGCTGCTCTATTTTCTGCACAACAGTGAGCAAGAAAATTCTGCAATTGATCGTCCCATTATTTTGGTGGCGAACGAACTCACTGCCACCTTGCTCGCTTCTGTACCCAAAGAGTTTTTGTTAGCCGTCGTATCATTAGAGGGAGGCGCAAACTCTCACGCTGCCATTTTATCTCGAGCTCTTGGGGTCCCTGCAGTCATGGGCGCCAACATTAATCCGGATGTGGTGAATGGCAAACTCGGGATAGTCGACGGCTATACGGGTGAGATCTTCTTAGAGCCAAACCGCCAGTTGTTGCGAGAGTATCGCAGCTTAGTAAGCGAAGAGTCTGAACTGTTTGCCATGGTAAACAAGGACCTCGCACTCCCTGCGGTTACGCAAGATAATCACCATATCGAAATTATGCTGAATGCGGGACTCAGTGCAGACAGTAATATTGCCATCAACACAGGTGTTGATGGTGTTGGGTTGTACCGAACTGAGATTGCATTTTTACTTCAGCATCACTTTCCTTCGGAAGATGAGCAGTATCATCAATACCAAGCAATACTTAACAGCTATCCGAATCAACGAGTAGTGATGCGTACTTTGGATATTGGTGGTGACAAACCTTTGCCGTATTTGCCCATCGAAGAAGATAATCCGTTTCTAGGCTGGCGTGGCATTCGTTTTACATTGGATCATCCAGACATTTTCTTGATCCAGCTGCGTGCAATGTTAAGAGCGAGTGCAGAAAGCGGAAACTTAAGTATCTTATTGCCAATGGTGTCAGGGGTAAAAGAGCTAGACGATGCCATTAGCTTGATTAATCAAGCTCACAGCGAAGCCGTTTTGCTTGATGATAGAATTCAATTCCCACAAATTGGGGTCATGATTGAAGTACCATCGATGGTGTATCTGTTGCCAGCGATTGCTCACCGTGTTGATTTTGTTTCTGTCGGGACAAACGATTTAACTCAGTATTTATTAGCGGTAGATAGGAACAATTCGCGCGTAGCGGATGTCTATGAATCTATGCATCCTGCGGTACTGTTAGCGCTTAAGCAAATCCATGAGGTGTGTGATAAATATCAGGTGCCCGTGTGTATTTGTGGTGAGCTAGCGGGTGATCCATTTGGCGCTCTTCTCTTACTTGGGTTAGGGTATACCAGTTTGAGTATGAACACCTCCAATGTGGCTAAGGTGAAATATTTGATTCGTCATAGCCAACAAGAAGAATTAGAAAAATTAGCGGAGCAAGCAATGACAAAGTCCTATGGGGAGGACATTCATCAAATGATGCATGACTTCTTCATTCAACAGGGCTTTGCGGGCTTTATCCGTGCAGGTAAAAAGTAGGAAATCGTGACCGTCTCTTTATTTTTGTTATTGTTGGCGCTAGGCGCTTTTGTGGGTGTGATGGCGGGGTTACTCGGTATCGGTGGTGGTTTGATTGTTGTTCCTGCCTTGTTGTATTTGCTTCCTCTTGCTGGGATCTCTCCAGAAATGAGTATGCACATGGCCTTAGCCACTTCGTTAGCGAGTATTATTGTCACGTCTGGCTCATCGGCGATGAATCACCTTAAGCTCGGCAATGTCGATATGTTTGTCGTAAAATGGTTGATGCCTGGTGTGGTCATTGGTGGCTTTGTTGGTGCCAATATTGCTGAGTGGATCCCTACACACTATTTGCCGAAAGTGTTTGGTGTCATTGTTCTTTGCCTGTCAGTACAAATGTTTCGTTCCATTAAAGTTACGAGCAGTAAACCTATGCCGAGCAGCCCTGTGACTGTAGTTTACGGCACGGGAATTGGTGTCGTATCAAGCCTTGCTGGTATTGGTGGTGGCTCACTGTCGGTACCATTTTTAAATAAACATGGGATAGAGATGCGTAAAGCGGTGGGCTCATCCTCCGTTTGTGGTTGCGTGATTGCTATTTCTGGTATGATCGGCTTCATCTTACATGGCTATAAAGTGGAAGGCTTACCTTCATACAGTATTGGCTATGTTTATCTTCCCGCTTTATTAGCGATTGCTATGGCCTCGATGCTCACAACAAAAGTGGGTGCGAAGCTCGCAACTAACCTTCCAACTGCGGTATTAAAAAAGATATTCGCGGTGTTCTTAATGTTTGTTGCAGCGACCATGCTGCTCTAAGTTTGTACCCAAGTCATTCTCGCTGAACCAAGCATCTAGAGGTTACTTGGGTATATTTATTTTGTTGTGATAAGAAGAGAATGATTTATGTCTCAGGGATATATTGAATTTCCCAATATTGATCCGGTTTTAATCTCTATTGGTCCTGTTTCGGTTCGTTGGTACGGTTTGATGTACCTTGTTGGCTTTATGTTTGCTCTATGGTTAGCGAACCGACGTGCGGATAAGCCTGGAAGTGGTTGGACACGAGAGCAGGTTTCTGATTTGTTGTTCGCAGGCTTCCTTGGCGTGGTGATTGGTGGCCGTGTAGGCTACGTGCTTTTCTACAATTTTGAGCTCTTCCTGGCTGACCCTTTGTATCTATTTAAAGTGTGGACCGGTGGTATGTCTTTCCACGGGGGCTTACTGGGTGTGATTACTGCGATGTTCTGGTATGCACACAAAAACGGGCGAACTTTCTTCGGTGTTGCTGACTTTATCGCGCCGCTTGTGCCATTTGGTTTGGGTATGGGGCGTTTAGGTAACTTCATGAACAGCGAGTTGTGGGGCCGAGTAACGGATGTGCCTTGGGCGATCGTTTTCCCAAATGGCGGTCCACTGCCACGTCATCCATCACAGCTTTATGAAATGGCGCTTGAAGGTATCGTCCTTTTCTTCATTTTGAATTGGTTCATCAAGAAACCTCGTCCTCTAGGTTCTGTTTCAGGACTCTTTCTTGCGGGTTACGGAACCTTCCGTTTCCTAGTAGAATACGTGCGCGAACCAGACGCTCATTTGGGGTTATTCGGTGGCTTTATTTCCATGGGACAGATTTTATCCCTGCCAATGGTGGTTATCGGTGTCCTCATGATGGTTTGGGCATACAAACGTGGTCATTACAAAGACGAATTACCACAAAAGACGAAGTAAGGTATTGGTGTGAAACAGTATTTAGATTTGTGTCAACGCATCGTTGACCAAGGTGTTTGGGTTGAAAATGAGCGTACAGGCAAGCGCTGCCTGACCGTAATCAACGCGGATTTAACCTACGATGTTGCGAACAATCAATTTCCGTTGGTCACCACACGTAAAAGTTTTTGGAAAGCGGCCGTTGCAGAGCTATTAGGGTATATTCGTGGTTACGATAATGCGGAAGATTTTCGTAAGCTGGGCACGAAAACCTGGGATGCCAATGCCAACCTAAATGATGCCTGGTTGAATAACCCATACCGTAAAGGCGAAGACGACATGGGCCGTGTCTATGGGGTTCAAGGGCGCGCCTGGGCGAAACCTGATGGTGGTCATGTTGACCAACTACGTAAGATAGTGGATGACTTAACGCGTGGTGTTGATGATCGCGGTGAAATCTTGAACTTCTACAACCCGGGTGAGTTCCACATGGGGTGCTTGCGTCCTTGTATGTACAGTCACCATTTTTCATTGCTGGATGATACGCTTTACCTGAATAGTACTCAGCGTTCGTGTGATGTACCGCTTGGCTTAAACTTCAATATGGTTCAAGTTTACGTGTTCTTGGCGATTATGGCGCAAATTACGGGCAAGAAACCTGGTCAGGCATTTCATAAGATTGTGAATGCTCACATTTATGAAGATCAGCTTGAACTGATGCGCGATGTTCAGTTGAAGCGTGAGCCATTAAAAGCGCCGACGTTCCATATCAACCCAGAGATTAAATCTCTAGAAGATTTGGAAACATGGGTCACACTGGATGACTTTTGGGTTGAAGGGTACGAGCATCACGATCCTATTCGTTACCCATTCTCAGTGTAACGAGTATCGTTCTTCAAGATATAGAAAAAGCTCCGAATGGAGCTTTTTTCTTTTTTGTACTTAGAAGGTATTATTTTAGTGCACTGACAATATAACGGTGAATTGGGTTGGTCTGCATCGGTGTGGACAGTGCCGGGCTAATAAACTTAGGTTGAGTGAATATTTCTTTACTCACTAATGAACGGATAAGCTCAAAGTACTTCAGCTCTGTTTTCCCGCACAACAATAGTGAAAAGTCATCGCCCAATTTATCATAGGCATTGAGCACCTCTCGGAATCCTCTAAGATACAAGTAATCCTTCGTTAAACCTCCACCTCGATAGACTCGGGCAGTCGTTGTAAATGCTTGAAGATCAGAAGCTTTATACTGTTCTTTTAATAGCATGAACGTATGGCGGAAATCGCGATCCTTGATCATCGACTCTACTGCCAGAACTCGTAAGGCTAAGGTTCTTAGGCGCTTGATACTGAAATGTCCTGACAGATACTCACATAATATAGCCAGCCCTTCTTGAGTGTTGGTATTGGCAGGACAACCTAAGCTCAGGACTTTTAGCGGTTGTTGACGACCGTTAAGCGTAGTTAGGAGATGTACTCCCATTTCATGATGTGCAAGAGCCTCCAGCTCATCAGTGGTGATGTACGCCGCGTGGTTAATTTTGACTCTAGATCCTGAAACTAGTGCGTTTGCTAACATCCCGTCCAACACCTGTATTTCACATTCATACCCATTGCGTTGAGCAAAATTTTGCATGAAACGTGCTATTGCACGGCTATCGTGCTGAGGTTCTTTTTCTTCTTCTGTAGGAAGGTGCAATATGAAATGGGCGTTGGCAATATCTTTGGCGCTCGGTTCCCCATAATAGCGTAAGGAGTTATAAAGAAACTCTTGCGTACCTATGGTATTCACTTGATCCAGTTTATCTGCATAAGACTGAATTACATCCGCGTACAGCCTCTGCAGTTGGGTGTCTTGAATGTTTTCTAGAGGTAGCTCATATAGACGTCGCTTTGCGCTGTGGGTATCTACGTTAGTAATTGAATATTGAAAATTAGGCTCTTGAGAATATTTGTTTTTAATGAAACGTTCTCTTTCTTGAGCATAATTAAGAGGATTCACGCTACTGAGGATATCAATATCAGCAACCAGTTGGGTTAGGTTTTCGTCTATTGCGAGTAGCTGATCAGAAATAGCGTCATTAAGCTGCGTCATGTTGTCGACTCCAAATGAGATAGCTCAGCATAAGCATGCTGATGTGGCTCAAATTATCACCGGACAATCGATTTGAACAGTTTAATTATCATAAAAAAGGCTCCACGATGTGGAGCCTAAACAATAAGCGATGGTATGTCGTTGTTGTTACGTTGTTAGGGCTAGAATTGCACCTGGTAGAATAACGAATACTGACATTAGGTAACCACCAACAACTGCTTTATTCTTAATAGCCATTTCAGAAATCATCTCAGCGCCTTTAACCGGAATCTCACGTAGGAATGGAATTCCAAAGATAAACAGCGTCGCCATGATGTTAAATACTAAGTGGACTAGAGCGATTTGTAGTGCGAATACTGCGAACTCTCCAGATACCGCTGTCGCTGCTAGTAGTGCCGTAATACAAGTACCAATGTTAGCACCCAGAGTGAAAGGGTAGATATCTCGTACTTTCAACACGCCAGTACCAACCAACGGAACCATTAAACTTGTCGTGGTTGAGGAAGATTGTACTAGAACGGTCACGATTGAGCCTGATACGATGCCGTGAATAGGACCACGACCGATGGCGTTTTTCAAAATTTCACGTGCGCGACCAACCATTAGGCTCTTCATCAATTTACCCATCACTGTGATTGCAACGAAGATAGTCGCAATACCCAAAGCAATAAGCATGACGCCGCCAACAGTATCACCGAAGGTAGAAAGTGGCTCTTTAATTGCGCCTACGACTGGCTTTGTAATTGGTTTAATAAAGTTGAAGCCTTTAATGCTCATATCACCAGTAGCAAGCAGTGGAGAAACAAGCCAGTGAGAAACTTTCTCTAAAATGCCGAACATCATTTCCAACGGAAGGAAAATAGCGACAGCAAGCAAGTTGAAGAAGTCATGAATGGTTGCACTTGCAAATGCACGTTTGAACTCTTCTTTACAGCGCACGTGGCCAAGAGACACAAGCGTATTGGTCACTGTGGTACCAATGTTAGCACCCATCACCATAGGGATAGCGGTTTCTACAGGTAAGCCACCTGCAACCAAGCCTACAATAATAGACGTTACAGTACTTGAAGACTGAATTAAGGCTGTTGCCACCAAGCCGATCATTAGACCTGCAACTGGGTGTGCGGCAAATTCAAATAGCACCTTAGCTTGATCGCCAGTTGCCCATTTAAAGCCACTACCAACCATAGATACTGCTAGAAGAAGCAGATATAACATGAATGCCAAGTTAGCCCAGCGTAACCAACGAGCTGTGCTCGAAATTGGTGCCACTGTTGAAGTAGCTTGGTTCATCATAATTTTCTCCGTTGACCTTTCAGTTCATTTTTCGGTCTGTAGTTGAATCTGCGGGCGATGTTAGAGAACAAATATTTCAGTAATATTACAGATTTCTTGCTGTGAGAGATTTTTATTGTTCTTTTTGA
This sequence comes from Vibrio sp. Vb0667, assembly GCF_033391095.1. Lineage (NCBI taxonomy): Bacteria > Pseudomonadati > Pseudomonadota > Gammaproteobacteria > Vibrionales > Vibrionaceae > Vibrio > Vibrio sp. Vb0667. The sequence goes on from NZ_JAWPOL010000011.1 coordinate 89,413, forward strand.
TAATGGCGTAAAAGAGGAAGAAAATTAATTTTTAACTTGTTGATTTTAATGGTTAAATTTTGATTTAGTTTTGTTTGGTTTTTGCGTTTTTTTTGTAGAGAAAATGCGCCTCAGTTCAACTTTTATGACAGTGTTGACTTTATACTTTCGGTAAAACTTATGCTTTTGTAAGGTGTTGTATGGTTTTGTCGAGTTTATTGTTTGTCTCTGTCACATTTGGTATAAAAAGTATCACTTTCTTTTCGGGACTCGATCATGTCACATCTAAACTACAACCATCTCTATTATTTCTGGATGGTGTGCAAACAGGGCTCTGTAACTAAGGCGGCTGACGCGCTCTTCCTGACACCGCAAACCGTGACAGGACAGATTAAAGCGCTTGAAGAGCGCATGAAAGGAAAGTTAACCAAGCGCAATGGTCGTACAGTTGAGCCCACTGAGTTAGGTCAGCTTGTGTTTAAGTACGCCGACCGGATGTTCGGTTTGAGCTATGAGATGTTAGATATCGTCAATTACAGCCAGCACTCGAACATTCTATTTGAAGTTGGTGTAGCCGATGCATTATCTAAACGCTTGGTCAGTAAAGTACTGATGACGACCGTCCCGGAAGATAACAGTATTCATTTACGCTGTTATGAATCGACCCACGAACTGCTACTTGAACGCCTTTCTCAGCACAAGCTAGATATGATCCTTTCGGATTGTCCCGTTGATTCTACTCAAAGTCCTGGCCTTTATAGCAAAAAGTTAGGTGAAAGTAGCATGAGCTTTTTTGCTTCTTCTGAAATTGAAAATGTGCGATTCCCTGAGATCTTGGAACAAAAAAAACTTCTGATTCCCGCGAGCCGAACGGCTATGGGGCGTAAAGTTATTCAATGGTTTGATCGTCAAGGTCTTCAACCCAATGTGCTGGGGGAGTTTGATGATGTTGCGTTGATGAAAGCTTTTGCTCGGTACCACGATGATGTGATTTTCTTGGCACCGACCGTATACATGTCGGAGATTGAAGACGACCGAAATTTACAGCTAATTGGCCATGTCGATGGGCTAAAAGAAGAGTACTACGTGATTTTTGCGGAACGAATGATCCAACACCCCGCGGTAAAAAATGTTTGTGATGCTGATTTCAGTCAAATGTTTGAGTAAACCCGTATCGTTGCGTAAATAAATAGATTACTATCAATAAAAATATAATTCTAAATAATATCTAAGTAAGCAAGATACTTGTTTTAGTGAGCAAAACTATTAATTATTGATGGCGCACCAATTAAAATCCTTGGTGGATAATATTGGTGTATCACTAACAACTAAATTAGAGGTTCTAATAATGAAGACTCTGGAAGTGTATCTTGATTTTCTTAGATATATAAATCAGTGCAACACAACAAGCTGGCCAGGGTTGGAATAAGTAAGTTGTAGCTAGAGGTCCAACACATGAATCTACAAGAAATGGAGCAGAACTCCGCAAAAGCCGTCGTGTTGCTCAAAGCGATGGCAAACGAGAGACGCCTACAAATCCTTTGTATGCTGCATAACCAAGAGCTGTCCGTGGGAGAGCTGTGTGCAAAGTTAGAGCTAAGCCAGTCGGCATTATCTCAGCATCTTGCTTGGCTTCGCCGTGATGAGTTAGTCACGACAAGGAAAGAAGCACAGACGGTGTACTACACATTAAAGAGTGATGAAGTGAAAGCGTTAATAAAAACACTGCATAGTCTTTATTGTGCTGAGAGTGCTCAACATTAATTAAATAGTCCTAATATACTGCTCATCTTAGAGTGTGAATCTAACTTGTTGGAATATTTGAGAGTGGCGCTAAAATTTTGATGATAGGGTACTACTCATCGACCAATTTGCTTTGTTCTCAAGTGTTTTATTAGTGCTTTCTAGTTTGAGCGTTATATGGGTAATGAATAAGCTGATGTCTTTAAATGGGACATTCAGAAAAAGAAAAGCTGGCATTGCCAGCTTTTTTTATTAAGAAAACTTTGTAGATATAAAAAAACCGACACAAGGTCGGTTTTTTCTTCACTGTAAAATTAGGACTCTATTAAAGAGCTTTGATTTGTGCAGCGAAACGAGACTTATGGCGAGCTGCTTTATTCTTGTGAATAAGGCCTTTAGTTGCCATGCGGTCTAGGATAGGTGTAACTACAGCGAATGCAGCAGTTGCAGCTTCTTTGTCGCCTGCTTCGATAGCAGCAACAGTTTTCTTCATGTAAGTACGCATCATTGAGCGACGGCTAGCATTGTGCTGACGACGTTTCTCAGCTTGGATAGCGCGCTTCTTAGCAGATTTACTATTTGCCAAGGGTCTAACTCCCAAAAACTTAGTTCTGTGACAATTTAAGGGCGAGGAATATCCCTCATTTGCGCTTAAATGTCAAATGATTTGTGCAAAAACCGATCTAAGCCAAAACAAATTTTGGTAAGAGAGGTTATCGCGGTTAAGATGGCGGGGATTCTAACAGCATTTTTATACCAATGCTAATAATTATCCGCGAAAGGCACACTTATTCCTTACAACCCGCGGATAGATTTTTGACGTCTATTTGCAGCACCTGTCAGAGAAACAGTATAGGGTTAGCTGTCTTATGGTGATATTCCGAGGTTACAGTGAGTAAACGACTACTCAAGTCTGGCATGATCGTCAGTGCTATGACATTTATTTCCCGCGTTCTTGGCCTAGTTCGTGATGTTGTAGTGGCAAATTTAATGGGGGCAGGAGCAAGCGCAGACGTCTTTTTCTTCGCCAATAAAATTCCTAATTTTTTACGACGTTTGTTTGCTGAAGGTGCTTTTTCCCAAGCGTTTGTACCTGTTTTAACGGAAAGCCATGCTCAAGGCGACATGGATAAAACTCGGGAGCTCATTGCTCGTGCGGCGGGTACATTAGGGGTGATAGTCTCAATTGTTACCATCTTAGGTGTTCTAGGTTCCGGAGTGGTGACTGCACTGTTTGGTTTTGGTTGGTTCCTAGACTGGATGCATGGTGGTCCCGCGGCTGAGAAGTTCGAACTTGCTAGCGTGATGCTCAAGATTACCTTTCCTTATTTATGGTTCATCACTTTTGTTGCCCTATCGGGAGCCATTCTCAATACACTAGGTAAGTTTGCGGTTTCTTCGTTTACTCCCGTCTTCCTCAACGTAATGATCATTTTGGCAGCATGGTTTATCTCGCCGCAGATGTCACAGCCAGAGATTGGCCTTGCCATCGGTGTTTTCCTTGGTGGTTTGGTTCAGTTCTTATTTCAAATCCCTTTCCTTATTAAAGCGGGGATTATGGTTAAGCCGAAATGGGGCTGGCGCGATCCGGGCGTGGTGAAGATCCGAACCTTAATGATTCCTGCTTTGTTCGGTGTGTCGGTAAGCCAAATCAACTTGTTGTTTGATACTTTTATTGCCAGCTTTCTGCAAACCGGTTCGATCAGTTGGTTGTACTATTCAGATCGCTTGTTGGAATTCCCGTTAGGTCTGTTTGGTATTGCTATTGCAACGGTGATTTTACCAGCATTATCACGCAAACATGTTGACGCACAAAATGAAGGATTCGCACAAACCATGGACTGGGGGGTGCGCATGGTGATCTTACTTGGCCTTCCTGCAATGCTTGGTTTGATGGTACTGGCAAAACCTATGTTGATGGTGTTATTCATGCGAGGTGAGTTTTCGCCACAAGACGTACATCAAGCATCATTGTCACTCTTTGCTTACGCTTCAGGCTTGTTGAACTTTATGCTGATTAAAGTGCTCGCTCCGGGTTATTACTCGCGTCAAGACACTAAAACGCCAGTGAAATACGGCATCATTGCGATGGTGACCAACATGGTATTTAATGCAATTTTTGCGTACTTCTATGGCTACGTTGGCTTGGCTATCGCGACGGCACTATCGGCATTTGTGAATATGGCACTGCTGTATCGTGGCCTGCACATCGCAGAGGTATACCAAATCACTAAGCGAACCGTCTTCTTTATTATACGTTTAGCTATTGCTGGCGCGGCGATGGTGGCGGCAATCTTATGGCAACTGGAAGATATGTCAGTATGGCTGGGCTGGAGCTTTGCTCACCGAAGCGCGGTGCTAGGGATGTTGATCGGTTTAGGAGCCGTAGTTTACCTAGTGGTTCTATTTTTAACTGGTGCGCGTTTAAAAGACCTAAAAGCTGGGACAGACTGAGGGTGATTAGTATATAATCCGTCAGTTTCACACAGTGTAAAGTAAAACAGAGGCAGAAAGCAGTATCCAATGGAACTGATTAGAGGCATTCACAATATCAACCCGCGACATCATGGTTGTGTGCTGACTATTGGCAATTTCGATGGTGTCCATAAAGGCCATCAACAAGTATTGCAGCAAGTGTCTGAGCAAGCGGACAGGCTATCCTTGCCTTCTGTTGTGATGACCTTTGAACCTCAGCCGATGGAGCTGTTTGCCAAAGACAAGGCACCTGCAAGGTTGACGCGATTACGCGATAAGTTCGTGCAATTGAGTAAGCTCGATATTGACCGCTTACTGTGTGTCAATTTCAATCGCCATTTTGCAAGTTTAACCGCGGAAGAGTTTATCCGTGACTTGTTGGTCGAGCGTTTGGGTGTTAAGTTTCTTGTCGTTGGTGATGATTTCTGCTTTGGCAAAGGCCGTACAGGTAACTTTGCAATGCTGCAGGAAGCAGGGGAAAAATACGGCTTTGATGTCGTAAGTACCCAGAGCTTTTGTTTACAACAATTACGTGTCAGCAGTACGGCTATCCGTCAAGCGCTGGCGCGTGACGATTTGCATTCCGCGCAACAGATGCTGGGAAGAAACTACAGCATCAGCGGTCGTGTTTCTCACGGAAGAAAGCTAGGTCGAACCATTGGGTTCCCTACTGCAAATATTCCTTTGAAACGCTGTGTTTCTCCGGTTTCCGGAGTCTATGTTGTTCAAGCGCTTGGCTTAGGAAATAAGCCAGTTGGTGGTGTTGCTAATATTGGTCAAAGACCAACCGTCAATGGTGTTCGCCAACAGTTAGAAGTGCACTTATTCGACTTTCATGCCAATTTATATGGCAAGCAACTAGAAGTGGAACTTTTGCATAAACTTCGAGATGAGCAAAAGTTTGAGTCGTTTGAAGCACTTAAACAACAAATCGAATTGGATGCTGAAGCAGCAAGGGTGTGGCTGCGTCAGCTTAAGCGTTGAGCGGTTTATTCCACCGTTCAACATAATGTCTAATTTTCGCCCAATATAACGGAATTAAGAATCGATGAGTGAGTATAAAGATACCCTGAACTTACCTGAAACAGGGTTTCCAATGCGCGGCAACCTGGCCAATCGTGAGCCAGAAATGCTTAAGCGTTGGTACAAAGAAGATCTTTACGGTGAAATCCGTAAAGCTAAGAAAGGCAAAAAGTCATTCGTATTGCACGATGGCCCTCCTTACGCAAATGGTGACATTCATATTGGTCACGCACTAAACAAGATTCTTAAAGACATTATTATTAAATCCAAAACACTTTCAGGTTTTGACGCACCTTACATCCCAGGCTGGGACTGCCACGGTCTACCAATCGAATTAATGGTAGAGAAGAAAGTAGGTAAGCCAGGCCAAAAAGTGACAGCAGCGGAATTCCGCGAGAAATGTCGTGAATACGCAGCAGGTCAGGTTGAAGGTCAGAAAGAGAGCTTCAAACGCCTTGGTATCATGGGTGAGTGGGACAAGCCATACCGCACTATGGATTTCGCAACTGAAGCGAACATTATTCGTGCTCTTGGTAAGATCGCAAGCAATGGTCACCTGCTAAAAGGTTTCAAACCTGTTCACTGGTGTACAGACTGTGGTTCTGCTCTTGCTGAAGCGGAAGTAGAATACAAAGATAAAGTATCGCCATCTATCGACGTTCGTTTTAAAGCGGCTGACGAAGCGGCACTGCTATCTAAATTTGAACTGACAGAAGGTCATGAAGGTCACGGTGACGTATCTATCGTTATCTGGACAACAACACCTTGGACACTGCCTGCAAACCGCGCAGTATGTCTACGTGATGATCTAGAGTACGTGCTTATCCAAACAGAAGGCGACAACGCTGAGCGTATCATCGTTGCTGCTGAGCTAGCGAAAGACGTAATGGACCGTGCGGGTATCGAGCACTTCCACAACCTTGGCTTTGCTAAAGGTGCGGACCTAGAGCTTTCTCAATTCCAACACCCATTCTACGATTTCACTGTACCGGCGATCCTTGGTGATCACGTTACGACTGATTCAGGTACTGGTGTTGTTCACACTGCTCCTGGTCACGGTCAAGAAGACTTCGCGGTTGGTAACAAGTACAACCTAGAAGTAGCAAACCCAGTTGGCTCAAACGGTGTTTACCTACCAGATACAGAGCTATTTGCTGGTCAGCACGTATTTAAAGCGAACGATGCAGTAGTAGAAGTACTAAAAGAAAAAGGTGCACTACTACACCACCACGCTTACGAGCACAGCTACCCACACTGTTGGCGTCATAAGACCCCAATCATCTTCCGTGCTACACCTCAATGGTTCGTTTCTATGGACCAAGCTGGCCTACGTGCTAAAGCATTAGAGTCAATCAAGAATGTAGAGTGGATGCCTGAGTGGGGTCAAAGCCGCATCGAAGGTATGATCGAAGGTCGCCCTGAGTGGTGTATCTCTCGTCAACGTACTTGGGGTGTGCCAATTGCTCTGTTTGTTCATAAAGAAACAGCAGAACTTCATCCAAACACGCTAGAGCTGATCGAGAAAGTCGCTAAGCTGGTTGAAGAGAAAGGCATCCAAGCATGGTGGGATGTAGATGCCGCTGAACTACTAGGTGCTGACGCTGACCAATACGAAAAAGTGCTAGATACGCTAGACGTATGGTTCGATTCAGGTGTCACTCACTTCTCTGTTGTTGATGCTCGTGAAGAGTACAACGGCAACAGTGCAGACCTATACCTAGAAGGTTCTGACCAACACCGCGGTTGGTTCCAATCTTCTTTAATTTCATCTATTGCGATGAAAGACGAAGCACCTTACAAACAAGTACTGACACACGGTTTCGTGGTTGACGGTCAGGGTCGTAAGATGTCTAAATCTATCGGTAACGTGGTTGCGCCAAAAGACGTAACCAACAAGCTAGGTGCTGACATTCTTCGTCTATGGGTTGCTTCTACAGACTACACTGGTGAAGTTGCGGTTTCTGATGAAATCCTAAAACGCAGCGCAGATGCGTACCGTCGTATCCGTAACACAGCGCGTTTCTTCCTAGCTAACTTGAGCGGCTTCAACCCTGAAACAGACATCGTTCCTGTTGAAGAGATGGTTGCGCTAGATCGCTGGGCGGTTGGTCGTGCACTAGCAGCACAAGAAGAGATTGTTAAAGCATACGAAGAGTACAACACACACGGTGTAACTCAGCGTCTAATGCAATTCTGTTCAATCGAAATGGGCTCTTTCTACTTAGACGTAATTAAAGACCGTCAGTACACAGCAAAACGTGGCGGCAACGCTCAACGTAGCTGTCAGACTGCACTTTACTACATCGTAGAAGCGCTAGTTCGTTGGATGGCGCCAATCATGTCGTTCACTGCAGATGAAATCTGGAACGAAATGCCAGGTCAACGCGACAAGTTCGTATTCACTGGTGAGTGGTTCGACGGTCTATTCGGTCTTGCTGAAGGTGAAGAGCTGAACAACGAATTCTGGTCTGAGATCCAAGCGGTTCGTGGTGCGGTAAACAAACTTCTAGAAGATGCGCGTAAAGAGAAAACCATTGGTGGTGCACTACAAGCTGAAGTGACTCTATTTGCTGATGACGCACTAGCGGCGAAGATCAACAAACTTGAAGATGAACTGCGCTTTGTTCTACTAACCTCTGCGGCGAAAGTTAAGCCTCTAGGTGAGAAGACGGATGCAGCACAAGCGACGGATATCGAAGGCTTGTTTGTAGAAGTAGCAGCAGCTGAAGGCGAGAAGTGTGACCGTTGTTGGCACCACACGCCAGACGTAGGCACAATTGAAGGTCACGAGAAGATCTGTGGTCGTTGTGTGTCTAACGTAGACGGCGAAGGTGAAGTACGTAAATTCGCGTAATTGCCTAGAACGACTGAACTTTTTTTAAAATTAACAGCCCCAGTATTTACTGGGGCTGTTTGTAGGTAAAGTAATGAGTGAAAAAGCACTGACGTTAAAGCAATCTGGAGTTCGCTGGCTGTGGTTAGCAATTCTGGTATTTATTGCAGATATTGGCATCAAATTGGTGGTGATGGACAACATGGGCTACGGATGGGCAAACCGAATTGAGGTGTTGCCATTCTTCAACCTACTTTACGTTCATAACTACGGTGCCGCTTTCAGCTTCTTGAGCGATCAAGCTGGTTGGCAGCGTTGGTTATTTACAGGTATCGCGTTTGTTGTGACGGGTCTTTTGACCTACTGGATGAGCAAGCTTCCAGCAAAAGAAAAATGGAACAACATTGCTTATGCACTGATTATTGGTGGTGCAGTGGGCAACGTGTTTGACCGCGTCGTTCATGGCTTTGTTGTTGATTACCTAGACTTCTTCTGGGGTAACTACCACTGGCCAGCATTCAACCTTGCTGACATGGCGATCTGTATTGGTGCGGCAATGATTATTCTGGATGGCTTCCGTAAAAAAGACGCTAACAAGTAACCTTTTGCGATATATCGAATAACCCTAAGCGTCGTCCGTTGATTCGAGCGACGCTTTTTATTATGTTGGAGCGCCAATCAGCATATCAATGTATAAAAAGACCAAGCTGACAGCGTAATAACCCAAGAACAAGGAAGCATTAACGTGACAACAATAACCAATGAATCTGTAGTAACCCTTCACTTTACGATTAAAATGAAAGACGGATCGGTTGCAGATAGTACTCATAACATGGGTAAACCAGCGAAATTTGTTATGGGTGATGGCAGCTTGAGTGAAAACTTTGAGCAGTGCTTGATAGGCCTCGAAACAGGCGCACAAAAAGCGATTGAGCTAAAGGCAGAAGACGCGTTTGGTATGCCAAACCCTGATCATATTCACTATATGGATCGCACTAAATTTGTAGGTGATGCAGAAGTGGAAGTTGGTACAATCATGGCCTTCAGTGGCCCTGATGGCATGGAAATCCCGGGCATTATTACAGAGATTGCAGGCGATTCAGTCACTGTGGACTTCAACCATCCTCTAGCGGGACAAGACGTGACTTTCGAAGTTGAAATTTTGTCAGTAGAATAGCGAACCAAATAAAAGATAACTTCCATGAGCAATGAAATGAAAATCCTGTTAGCTAACCCACGTGGTTTCTGTGCTGGTGTTGACCGCGCGATTAGCATCGTAGAGCGTGCGCTAGAGATGTATCAGCCACCGATTTATGTGCGTCATGAAGTGGTGCATAACCGTTTTGTGGTTGAAGGTCTAAAACAGCGTGGTGCTATCTTCGTTGAAGAACTGCACGAAGTGCCAGACAACAACATTGTGATTTTTTCTGCTCATGGTGTATCGCAGGCGGTTCGTCAGGAAGCGAAGCTGCGTGATTTGACCGTATTTGACGCAACGTGTCCTTTAGTAACCAAAGTGCATATGGAAGTGGCGCGTGCGAGCCGTCGTAATATGGAAGTGGTTCTGATTGGTCACGCAGGTCACCCTGAAGTCGAAGGTACGATGGGGCAATACGCCAGTGAAACCGGTGGTATGTACTTGGTTGAAACTCCAGCCGATGTTGAGAAACTGAAGGCGATTGTGAAAGATCCATCCGATCTTCATTACGTAAGCCAAACGACGCTTTCTGTCGATGAAACTGCCGATGTTATCGAAGAGCTACGCCGCGTGTTCCCAGATATCCAAGGTCCACGTAAAGACGATATCTGTTATGCGACACAAAACCGCCAAGATGCCGTACGTGAATTAGCTGGTGACGTAGATGTGATGGTTGTGGTGGGTTCTAAAAACTCATCAAACTCTACACGTCTTAAAGAGCTAGCTGAAAAGCTAGGGACACCTGGCTACTTAACCGACTGTCCGGAAGATATCAAACCTGAGTGGTTCGAAGGCAAAACAAAGGTCGGCGTGACTGCGGGAGCATCTGCTCCGGAAGAGCTCGTTAATCAGATTCTAGAGCGAATCAAAGAACTCGTCGGTGCCGAAGCGGTTGATGAAGTACTTGGCCGTGAAGAGAATATGTTCTTTGAAGTACCTAAAGAACTGCAAATCAAGCAAGTGGATTAGTCTCCATTTATCGAATATTCAAAAGGCGACCTGTGGGTCGCCTTTTTTACATCTCTCTTAACTCATTTAGGTAATCACGAATTTGGTCTTTTCCTAAACCATCGATAATCATATCAGACATCTTCGTGATTCTTCGCTCAAGCGATTGAGCAACCTTTTCGCAATGTGCGTACATGTCTTCATCAGAACCATCGGTCGGAAAAGCATCAACTTGCCAGTTTACTCGAACACCACCTGCAAGCCACTGAGGAGCGGTTTCTTGATGTAAAGAATCACAGAGAATAATAACGATGTCGGGAAGAAACTGAGTTCGCTCCTCCCATGAATGCGTGTGGATATGCGGAATGGGGAGTTGGTGGTCATCTAAATATTTTTGCACCACTGGGTGCACCTTGCCTGTGGGATGTGAGCCTCCACTGGTGACACTAAAATCTGCTGGCAGGATATTGGTTGCGATTGACTCCGCGAGGACGCTTCGTCCAGCGTTGTGCTTACATATGAATAAAACTTTATACATCATCGCCTCGTCTTTTCAGAGCGTCCTATTTATACGCTAGCGGAAACTTAGCGATGATGTGTGAAGTTTTTGTGTTAGTGGCTAATGCCGAGCATCTCTTTGAGCACCTTTAAGTAGCGGCGGCTTACTGGTATCTCAAAGCCTGTTTTGGTGATGATTTCCGCTAACCCATTTTCCAGTAACTTGATTTCGCTAATCGCTTTAATACTGACTAAGTATTGACGATGGCAGCGGACTAGAGGGGTTTTCTCTTCCAACGTTTTTAATGTCAGTTGGGTGCTCGCGGTTTGGCTGGTGGAGCGTACATGCACGCCGCTGATATCACTGTAAGCACATTCCACCGTGTCGGTGGCCATGATAACGATGCGGTTGTGTCCGATGCACGGTATCTGATCCAACGTGTCAGGTGTAATAGCAGACAGTTGTTGCGTTAGGGCGGATTGGCTAATGACTTTGTTTAGTCGTTTGACCGTTTTAGTTAACCTGCATGGGTCGACAGGTTTGAGCAAGTAATCAAAGGCATTGTCTTCAAATGCTTGAATCGCATACTGATCATAAGCCGTGACAAAAACCACATAAGGCATGGTTTCTGGATCAAGCATCCCAAGTAGTTCAATCCCCGTGACTTGAGGCATTTGGATATCGAGAAACACCACATCAGGCTTAAGTTCATTGATTTTTTTTAGGCCAAGGATTGCGTTTGAGGCATCGCCCACGACCTCAACTTGGCCTGTTTCACCCAGTAACTCTGCTAGCTCTTCACGAGCAAACTGTTCATCATCAATGACGAGTGCGGTTAACATCCAACATTACCTTTATTGCTTCAGCGTGCTTTTATGATTTTGGGGGAATGATAAAGCTCATTTTAGTAAATTGATGTGGCTCGCACGTAATTTTTAGCGCTGCATCACGTCCAAATTGATTAGTGAGACGTTTGTCGACAATTTCTAAACCTAGCCCTGAGTGGTTTTCTTTTGGCGGTTCAAAACTGCCTGCGTTGTCTTCGACGGTAATCAAGTGACCTTGTGGGTGTGCTTCGCTGTATATATGAACTTTACCACCTTCAAGCATGTTTGAAATGCCATGCTTAATGGCATTCTCAACCAAAGGCTGGAGTGTAAAGCTTGGTAATTTGATGTCCAGCAATTCAGGTTGAATATCGATTTCAACCTCTAAGCGGTCCGTAAAACGCGCTTTTTCGATGCTCAAGTACGAGTTCACATGTGCAAGCTCTTCCTTTAGCGTCACGGTATTAATGTTCTGCTTTAAATTGCTGCGGAAGAAGTGCGATAAATTTTGGATTAGCTCGCGCGCTTTGTCAGGGTCACGACGAGTAATCGCACTAATAGTATTGAGTGCATTAAACAAAAAGTGTGGATTCACCTGAGCGTGAAGCAATTTTATTTCTGCTTGGGCGAGTAAGGCTTGTTGTTGTTGGTAATCGCCATAAAGGATTTGGCTAGATAGAAGCTGGGCTATTCCTTCCGCCATCGACATGTTGGCCGTCGAGAACAATTTACGCTTCGGTTCATACAGCTTTATGGTACCAATGACCTCTTTCCCTGCACGCAGTGGGATGATCAGCGCAGATCCGAGCTTGCAATCTTTTGCAATGGAGCATTGGTATGGACGCTCCGCACCATCAAGATAAATGATGTCGTTTTTCTCCATGGAGTCTAATGTGCTTTGCGATGAAATCGGCGTGTTCGGTTTATGGTGATCATCGCCAATGCCCACAAACGCCAAGATCTTTTCTTGGTCAGTAATCGCGACAGCGCCCACTTTGGTTTCTTCGTAAATAATACGTGCGATTTTCTCTGCGTTTTCGGTGTTGAAGCCGTTGCTTAGAATTCCCACTGAGCGATCAGCAATGGTGAGCGCTCGACGCGAAAACGTCGCAGAAAACTTTTCAAAGATTGCTTTTCTGTCTTGCAGGATACTCATGAACAACGCTGCACCAAATGAGTTCGCGATGATCATAGGCGCTGCAATAGCGGACACCAGTTCATAGGCTTGATCAAAAGGTTTCGCGACGGCGAGCAGCAAAATCATTTGCACCACTTCTGCAACAAACGTGACGCTGAATACGACGCTTGGATTAAACAGCAATGCGCCTTTATTTCGCTTGATAAGGTAAACGTGGAGCAAGCCACCAATTACGCCCTCGGCGGTGGTTGAAATTGCGCAGGCTAGGTCAGTAAAGCCACCAAGAGAGTATCGATGGATGCCACCAGTAAATCCGACGGCGAAACCTACAACAGGTCCACCAAACAGCCCGCCCATAACTGCGCCGATCGCACGAGTATTGGCAATAGCATCGTTGATGTGCAGACCGAAATAGGTGCCGAGAATACAAAAGCCAGAGAAGAGTACGTAACAAATTAGGCGGTGGCTTAAGCGCGAAGAAATACTCAGCAAAGGTAAGATGATTGGCGTTTTACTTAGCATGTAAGCCAAAACTAAGTACACACACATCTGTTGTAAAAGGGAGATGACCAGTTCCATAGTGAACCTAACCTAGAATCAATGTTGTTATTGTATACCTAAGTAACCTCAAGATGCTTGGCTCAGATAGATAAGAACAGCTAAGTAAATGATGCTGCGCTGTGCTTTCTGAACCTTAAAGTGACTTGGGTATAAAACAAAAAGAGCCTGCAATTGGCAGGCTCCTATCTTAGTCACTCAGATGTGACGAGTATTACGCTGTTTCTGATACGGCTTGTGGTTTCTCTTCGTCAGCCAGTTCAGTTTCACCTTTACCCTTAGAGGTTTTGATAACGTAACCTGTCACAGCTAGGGCAAACACAATACCTACGATAGTTGATAGTTGCATTGGCAGACCAAAACCTAGCGAGCTGTTGTTTAAGATGAACGTGACACATACCGTGGTCATGAAGATAGCTGGGATAGTGGTAATCCAGTGCAGCTTGTTGTGACGCAGTAGGTAAGCGGACGCAGTCCAAAGCATCATTACCGCTGTTGTTTGGTTTGCAAAACCGAAGTAGCGCCAGATAATGCCGAAGTCTACTTGAGTTAAGATACCGCCGATAACGAACAGTGGAAGTGCCATCAGTAGACGGTTACGTAGCGTTTTTTGTTCCATGTTGAAGTATTCAGCAAGGATCAAGCGGCTTGAACGGAACGCTGTATCGCCAGACGTAATTGGTAGGATAACCACCCCCAGGAACGCAAGGATACCACCGAACACACCTAGCAGACCAAATGATGCGCTGTATACCACGTTACCAGGGCCACCGTTTTTCACAGCTTCTGATAGAGCGTCTAGAGAGCCGAAGAAAGACAGAGCGATAGCACACCAAATTAGCGCGATAACACCTTCACCAATCATTGCACCGTAGAATACGAAGCGACCGTTTTTCTCATTTTCCATACAACGCGCCATCAGTGGAGACTGAGTTGCGTGGAAGCCAGAGATAGCGCCACATGCGATAGTGATGAACAATGCAGGCCATAACGGCATGTCATTTGGGTTGAGGTTAGAGAACATGTCCGAAACTTGGAAGTCACCCATTACTGTGTGTTCGCTAGAGAAAGCAACGGCTGTCATTAGGCCAACAGACATAAAGATAAGTAGGGCGCCAAACAGTGGGTAGAAACGACCAATGATTTTATCGACAGGAACAATCGTCGCAATGATGTAGTAAGCAAAGATAGCAATAACCATCGTTGTCATGCTTACACTCAAGCTTGTTTGATCATTGATGAGGTTAGTAATCATGCCAGCAGGGGCTGAAACGAACACTACGCCAACTAGAAGCAATAGGACAATGGCAAAAATATTCATAAAGTGTTTTGCGCCATTACCTAGGTAGCGACCTGTAATGGTAGGTACAGATGCACCGCCGTTACGCACTGAAAGCATGCCTGAGAAGTAATCGTGTACTGCACCAGCAAAAATACAACCGACTACAATCCAAAGCATCGCCGCAGGACCGTATAGTGCCCCCATGATCGGGCCAAAAATTGGACCAACACCTGCGATGTTAAGTAGTTGAACTAGGTAAACTTTCTTTGTTGACATTGGAACGAAGTCAACACCGTCCGATTTGGTGTGAGCTGGCGTTTGGCGTTTTTCATTGATGCCGAAAATCTTCTCGACGAAAGCGCCGTAGATGAAGTATCCGCCGATTAGGGCTGCGACACAGGTTAGAAACCACATCATAGCAATTGTCCTTGGTCTTAGTTGGGTAGGGTAATTTTTTAATCTCAGGATGCATGTTATGCGTCACTTGTGTTAAATGCATTCGGTTAGTAGATGAGTGGTCGAATAGAGCACTGAGTGGTCGATATGCTGCTTGAGCGGTTTTTAAAAATGGCGAAAGGTTGATGACAGTCTTGAGCGGCTGATTTGAGTCATCAGTGGTTAAATCTGCAAGCTCAGCGGCAAGCGCCAATAATTAGTGGTAAGCTTATTTTTGAAAACAATTACTTAAGGAAGAACCATGAAAAAGGTAACGGTAGGTCTGGCACTGGCTTTACTTGCAGGATGCACAGCAACGACAGCAGATCTTGCCAAGTCGGGAGATTGGCATCAGATCGGATATCAAGATGGCATAACCGGACACACATCGCGCACGATGAGCGAGCTTCGTGAGTTGGGTAGTGTTAAGCAAAGTGACTACGACCAAGGTTATTTAGAAGGTTTACGTGAGTACTGTAATCCTGCTTTTGCGTATCAAATGGGGTTATCTGGTCAGTATTACGAAGGGGTTTGTGAAGGTACTGAGCAAGCGCAAAAATTCCGCATGGAATGGCAACGTGGTTGGAATGAATACTCAAATTAATAGTCAATAAAGCCGTTGTTACACTGTCTGCATCACATAAATGTGGCAAAATCTTCCTTATTAAACTATGTTCACATTGCTTGATAGTGAGCACAGAAAAAAAGGAATCACATTATGTCAACGCAAATGGCTGGTGGCTGGAGTCCATTTCATGAACTCACAGCAGAGAATAAAGAAGTATTTGCTAAAGGTATCGAGGGGTTTGTCGGTGTCAAATACTCCCCTTTGGTTGTGGCTACTCAAGTCGTAGCCGGACAAAACTATGCGTTTTTCTGTAATGCAGAAGTTGTCTACCCTGGAGCACAACCATACCCAGCAATGGTTCATATGTTCAGCGACCTTGAAGGTAAAGTCGGTATTACTCACATTGAACGATTGAACTACTAAATTAAGCCATAAAAGGCGCCTGACTTTTAAATAAGTGAGGCGCTTTATTGATTAAGATTGATTAGCTTGCTCGATCACGACTTTTCTTAAATATCCTTGTTTGGCTTTCAGTTGCTCAGTCGCGCTTTCTTTATCCAGCCCGGTTAAAATCATCAAAATAGCTAACTTGGCGTCGTAGTCCGTTTCTTTGAGCGCCGTTTTAGCCTCTTGGTTAGTACAATCTGTTGCTTGCATAACAATACGAGCCGCTCTTGCAACTAGCTTTGCATTCGTCGCTTTCACATCTACCATTAAGTTCTGATAACTTTTGCCCAGGCGAATCATGCTTGCGGTAGTGAGCATGTTTAGTACGAGTTTTTGTGCCGTCCCTGATTTTAAGCGAGTGGACCCCGTTAACGCTTCAGGTCCAACAACGGGGCTAATCGCAATATCGGCAATATCTGCAATCGGAGAGTCAGGGTTACAAGATAGTGCTACAGTGGTGGCACCAAGCTCGTTCGCATACTCTAAGCCACCAATCACGTAAGGTGTTCGTCCACTTGCCGCAATACCAACGACGACATCGCGTTGTGTTAGCGTATTCTCTTTAAGATCTTGCTCGCCTAATGTAGGGTCGTCCTCCGCCCCTTCTTTTGCACGGAACATTGCCTCTTTTCCACCGGCAATAATACCAACGACCATCTCTGGATCTGTGCCAAAAGTTGGTGGGCATTCTGAAGCGTCCAAAACGCCAAGTCGACCACTGGTACCCGCACCGATGTAAAACAACCGACCTCCGACCTTAAATGCTTCCGTGATCTTATCAACGGCTTCAGCGATCTCAGGCAATACTTTTTCAACGGCAAGAGGAACGAGTTTGTCCTGTTGGTTGATGCGTTGAACAATATCGAGAGAAGGTAGCAAGTCGATGTCCATGGTGTCTGGATTTCGCCCTTCAGATACCAGATGGGATAAAGCTGCGATAAGTGCATCGTTCGTCATAATGAATTAAGCCTTTTTGTTTAGGATATATTGCCCTTAATTTTTTGAATAGAGTACACCCAGTGAAGCGAGACGACTTGCCCCCGTAACTTCCGGTAAGTTGCTAGGGAGGCCGTGAATATGGCGCTGCGCAAGCCAAGCAAACGCCATTGCTTCCATGTAATCGCCATCAACACCTTTTTCTGCCGTTGTCGCAACGCTCCATTGTGGCAATAACTTAGCTAGTCGCTGCATCAAAAGCGGGTTTCTTGCTCCACCGCCACAGACTAATAGTTGAGGTGTGATGCCATGAGAAAACTTGTCGACTTCGTTGGCAATGGTAATTGCAGAATACTCGCAAAGTGTACGTTGTACGTCTTCGATTGGTAAATTGTGATGGGCCAGTTGTTGATGCAGCCAGTCAATATTGAACAGTTCTCGCCCGGTACTTTTAGGGGCAGGCATGGCGAGGTAAGCTTCTTTGAGTAATTGAGTCAACAAAGTAGCGTTTACCGTTCCTTTAAGTGCAAATTGTGCATCTTCGTCGAAGCTTTGCCCAGTATGCAGCGCACACCATGCGTCCATCAACATATTGCCCGGGCCTGTGTCATAGCCAATGACTGGTTGTTCTGGATGCAGTACCGAGATATTGGCAATGCCTCCAATGTTAAGCACCACAATTGTGGAATCCTGCATCGCAAAAATGCTTTTATGGAAAGCAGGGACGAGTGGGGCACCTTGTCCACCTAGCGCCATGTCTTTACGACGAAAATCCGCTACCGTATCAATGCCTGTCTTGACTGCGATAATGTTTGCATCGCCCAATTGAGTGGTAAACGGCAAGTTTCCGGTAGGCTGATGGAATACTGTTTGACCGTGATTACCAATCGCACGAATTTGCTCTGCGACGTAACCAGACTTATTGAGTAGCTGTAACACAGCATCTGCAAATAGGTGGCCGAGCTGGTGGTCAAGTTCACCTATGGCTTTTAAATTTGTTGCTTGACCGGTACAAACAGATAACAGCATGTCTTTTAGTGCTGCGGGCATTGGGTAGTCGTCGTGCGCAATCAGGCGAACGTGCTCATCGCTTATTTCAACTAGAGCGGTATCAACACCATCCATACTCGTTCCAGACATCACACCAATGTACAGTTCGTTAAATTTCATAGCCGATCTCGTCAATTCTTCATTCACTTATTGTAAAGCAAATCTGAAGCGAATAACCTCATCGAATACGAGATATTCAGCCGATTTTGAGGAGAAAACATGGGACCGTTATGGGTTGACGTTGCGGGGTATGAACTGACCGCTGAAGACAAAGAAATCTTGGAGCATCCTACGGTTGGTGGCTTAATTCTATTTGCTCGCAACTATCATGATAGCGAACAGCTTCAAGCACTTACTCAATCCATCCGAAAGGCGGCTAAGCGCCCGTTTTTGATCGGTGTGGATCAAGAAGGCGGCCGAGTGCAGCGCTTTCGTGAAGGTTTCTCATTAATTCCTGCTGCTGATGAGTACGCTAAACATCAAAATGGTGAAGAGCTTGCTCGTATGGGCGGTTGGTTAATGGCAGCAGAGCTGATTGCCCATGATATTGATTTAAGCTTTGCCCCGGTACTTGACCAAGGCCATCAATGTAAAGCGATCGGTAACCGCGCATTCGGTGAAGATGCCGATACCATTCTTCGCTATAGCACTGCTTATATGCAAGGAATGAAGAGTGTTGGCATGGCAACGACAGGCAAACACTTCCCTGGACATGGTGGCGTGATTGCAGACTCACATCTAGAAACACCATACGACGAGCGCAGTGATATTTTTGAACAAGATATGGCGATCTTCAAAGCGCAAATTGATGCCGGTATTTTAGATGCCATGATGCCTGCTCACGTGATTTTCCCACATTATGATGCTCAACCAGCCAGCGGTTCTGAATACTGGTTAAAACAGGTCCTGCGTCAGCAATTGGGTTTTAAAGGTTTGGTTTTTTCGGATGACTTGACCATGGAAGGCGCTGCGATTATGGGCAGCCCAGCCGAGCGAGGTGCTCAAGCATTGAGAGCTGGTTGCGATATGTTGTTAATGTGTAATAAACGAGAAGCGCACGTTGAGGTATTAGACAACTTACCGGTTTCAACCGTGCCACTCGCGGATGGATTACTAAAAAAACAGTCATTTTCTCCAAGCGAACTTAAGCTATCTCAAGAGTGGAAAGCGGCGAGTGAAGCGATGAAACGCTTGACTAGCTAAACCTTTTGTAAAAGATTCAAAACAGCGATGAGAAGCCAAAGTTAATTATACTTTGGCTTTTTATTTAACTGTAAACTTTAATTCACACTAAATGTTTTTTATTCTGTACGCTTGTTTTTCTTTTTTAGCCTGTTATCTTGTCGTTAAAGCTTAGTTGTCTCACCAAGGGTTTGGTTGGGTGTAAAAATAAATATACAGGTTAGAGTTATGCAGAAAAGTGAGTTGAGCAATATTAATATTATCGAAGAACAGGTTCTTATTACTCCGGAGGAACTAAAAACCAAGCTTCCTTTGAGTGAAAAAGCACGTCGCTTTATTCAAGAGTCTCGTCAAACTATCGCTAATATTATTCACAAGAAGGATCACCGCCTGCTTGTTGTATGCGGTCCATGTTCTATCCACGACGTAGAAGCGGCGAAGGATTACGCAAAGCGCCTTAAAGCACTCTCTGAACAACTAAGTGACCAACTGTATATTGTTATGCGTGTTTACTTTGAGAAGCCGCGCACCACGGTCGGCTGGAAAGGCCTGATCAATGACCCACACCTAGACGGCAGTTTCGATATTGAACACGGTCTGCATGTTGGACGCGAACTTCTGGTGGAGCTGGCAGAGATGGAAATCCCGCTCGCGACTGAGGCTCTAGACCCAATTAGCCCACAATACTTGGCGGATACTTTTAGCTGGGCAGCCATCGGTGCTCGTACGACGGAGTCACAAACTCACCGTGAAATGGCAAGCGGCCTGTCTATGCCAATCGGTTTTAAGAATGGCACCGATGGCAGTTTGGCAACCGCAATTAACGCGATGCAAGCTGCGTCCTCTAGCCACCGTTTTATGGGAATTAACCGTGAGGGACAAGTCGCACTGTTAACCACCCAGGGCAATGCTAATGGACATGTGATCTTACGTGGCGGCAAGCAAACTAACTACGATTCGGTATCAGTCACTGAGTGTGAGCAAGAGATGGCGAAATCTGGTCTTGATGCTTCATTAATGGTGGATTGCAGTCACGCCAACTCACGTAAAGATTACCGTCGCCAGCCATTAGTCGCGGAGGATGTGATTCATCAAATCCGTGAAGGCAATAAATCTATTATCGGTCTTATGATTGAAAGCCATATCAATGAAGGAAATCAATCTTCTGACTTAGCTCTTGAAGAGATGAAATACGGTGTATCTATCACTGACGCATGTATCAATTGGGATTCAACTGAGGCACTATTACGTCATGCACATGAAGAGCTAGTGCCTTTCTTAGAAAATCGTCTAAAGGCTAATTAATACAGGATTTAAGGAACATCAATGGCAGTTGAACTTAACGCATTACGCGATCAGATTGATGCAGTCGACAAGCAAATGTTGGAGCTATTGGCTCAGCGTTTAGCGCTCGTAGAGAAAGTTGGGGAAGTAAAAAGCGAACATGGTTTGCCAATTTATGCTCCAGACCGCGAAGCGGCGATGTTAGCTTCTCGTCGCGCTGAAGCTGAAAAAATGGGAATTCCTCCACAGCTTATTGAAGATATTCTGCGTCGAACAATGCGTGAGTCTTATGCCAGCGAGAAAGATTCCGGTTTTAAGTGTTTGAACCCTGATTTACGCTCAGTTGTTATTATTGGTGGTAATGGTCAATTGGGTGGCCTGTTTGGGCGTATGTTCAAATTGTCGGGCTACCAGGTCAAAGTTCTCGGCAGTAAAGACTGGGATCGTGCGGATGAGATTCTAGACAACGCGGGTTTAGTCGTGGTCACGGTGCCGATCCATCTAACGGAAGGGGTGATCGAAAAACTGGGGAACTTGCCGCAAGACTGTATTCTGTGTGACCTGACTTCTATCAAATCGAAGCCTCTGCAAGCAATGTTGAATGTGCATCAAGGTCCTGTGGTTGGTTTGCACCCAATGTTTGGCCCAGATGTTCCGAGCCTTGCCAAGCAGGTTATTGTGTACTGTGATGGCCGTGGTCACGAGCATTACCAATGGCTATTGCAACAGTTTGGGATTTGGGGCGCAAGCTTGTGCCAAATCGATGCACAAGAGCACGATCATGGCATGACGTTGATTCAGGCGCTGCGCCACTTCACTTCGTTTGCTTACGGTATGCACCTTAGCAAAGAGAATCCGAACATCGATCAGTTGTTGAAGTTAAGCTCGCCAATCTACCGCCTTGAATTGGCGATGGTGGGACGACTGTTTGGTCAGGATCCGAACTTGTACGGTGATATCATTTTCTCTTCTCAAGAGAATATCGATATGATCAAGCGATTCCATCAGCGTTTAGGTGATGCGGTAGCGATTCTGGATAGCAGAGACAAAGCGCGATTCATCGAAAGCTTTAAGCAGGTGAGTGATTGGTTTGGTACTTATTCTCAACAATTTATGAATGAGAGCCAAAACTTACTCAAACAGGCGAATGATAATATTCATCGCGGCTAATCACGGGTCATTTAGCCGTGCAGAGTCCGAAACAAAAAGAGCAGCGTAAGCTGCTCTTTTTCGTGTTGATGGACAAATCAGTTCGTCGCAGTATTACTCGTATCTTCACTTGATACTGTGTTGATACTGGTATCGCGATAGGGTGAATTGGTTAAATTGACTTGTAGACGTACAACGTTATCAATCAATTGAACCAAAGGTCCCCATTTCACTTTTTTCTCTTTTTCAAAGACGTCATTGAAGTTTTCTGGCGTCCACTCCATTAAGTATTGAGGGTTGAGTGCTCGTCCGAGGAAGCGTACTTCATAGTGCAAGTGTGGCCCTGTGGAGTTGCCAGAGTTACCGCATTGAGCAATGATGTCGCCTTTACTAACAAACTGACCGCTTTTCACTTTGAAGCGTTGTAGATGAGCAAAGGAGCTCATAAAGCCAAATGAGTGACGAATGGTGACATAGTTACCATAGCCACGCTTGCTCGGGCGAACGGTTTCCACCACACCGTCAGCCGGTGCCAGGATCTCTTCTCCTCTTTTACAAGTCAGATCGATACCAGTATGAACATGCCTCTTACCTGAAATCGGATTAATACGACTGCCGTAAGAAGAAGAAATACGTTGGTATGTGACTGGACTGTCATTTGGTATCAAACGGAACATCGTCGCGCGAACAGCAGAATCGATAGCGGCTGCGTCAATTCGCTCCTCTAACCCCATGCTGTTCTCATCGATCATCAACTCTTCGTCTGCGAGACCTAAAACCGATTCAACGTCGAATACCCGTTTGCCCAATAGCTGAATTTGATTGTTTTTGTCCGTCAAAGACTGGGAAAGTGAATGATTGGTATCAAGCTGCTCTTCGTAAAGAGCCGTCACTTCGGCCTTTTCACTTTCCAGTTTGGCGATGATTTGTGTTAGTTCGTCTTTATTGTGCATCTGCTGCTGATTAAGGTACCACGCGCCACCAACGACGGCGGGTAATGCCAATACTGAAGCAAATACTGCTAGGACCGAACTGCGGCCCAAATAGAACTGCTGATCGCCGTCTTTCGTCGGGATCTGCATGATGATTTTTTTAGACATAGTTATTGTTACTTAAATAGGCGTTCATTTATTTTTCTCCTAAAAACCAGAGAGGTGCTCTAACTCTCGATTCAGAAGGTCGTTATTGCCTACATTCAATTCTATAAATCGTTTTAGTTGGCTAATGCTTTCGATGTCTATCTTAGCGATCTTCAACCTAATCTCACACTTAGAGACATTCACAATTTGCGCTTTTAACGTAATCACTTGTTCGGATTGATCAAATGAAAAAGTCACATGGACTGGAAGGGTTGGATCCAAAGCCTCAGTCTCTTCCACTTTCATGAGTAAACCATGTAAGGAAAGATCTTGAATCCTAGCTTCAATTGCCAAGTCACGTTGTTCTATCTTAGCTGGAGCTTGATGGAGAATACGTGAAAAGCGTCGTCTCTCTGTCATATGAATATTCTCGTCAGGTCGTCAAACAGAATTGAATAGTATATCAATACGAACAAAAAGTGTTCGATTGTTGTTTGAAAAGTGTCGAGGTCGCTACAGAGTGACGTAAGTGCAATGTCATGTTCTTAACGAACGAGACGGGCTAATGAGCTCTTTTTATAACAAAGAAAACAAAGGCCGCTATGATAGCGGCCTTTGTACAAATTACAATCAAACTTTGTGGGTTGCGATTACTTCGCAATACGCTTGTATTTGATACGGTGTGGTTCTGCGGCTTCAGGACCCAATGTTTTCTTCAACCAATCCATGTACTCTGTGTAGTTACCTTCGTAGAAGTTAACTTGGCCTTCGTCACGGTAGTCAATGATGTGGGTCGCGATACGGTCAAGGAACCAACGGTCGTGCGAGATAACCATTGCACAACCAGGGAACTCTAGTAATGCTTCTTCTAGAGCACGCAGTGTTTCAACGTCAAGGTCGTTGGTTGGTTCGTCGAGTAGCAACACGTTGCCGCCCGCTTTAAGAAGCTTCGCAAGGTGGACACGGTTACGCTCACCACCCGATAGCTCACCAATAATTTTTTGTTGGTCACTGCCTTTAAAGTTAAAGCGTGAACAGTATGCGCGAGCTGGGATTTCGAAGTTGTTGATCTTAATGATATCAGCACCTTCAGAGATCTCTTGGAATACGGTTTTAGAATCGTCCATGCTGTCACGGAACTGATCGACCGATGCCAGTTTTACTGTATCGCCCATCTCAATTGTGCCCGAGTCTGGTTGTTCAGTACCACTTAACATCTTGAATAGCGTCGATTTACCTGCGCCGTTAGCACCGATGATACCAACAATTGCACCTTTAGGGATGCTGAATGACAGGTCATCAATCAGAACACGACCGTCAAATGACTTGGTCAGGTTCTTCACTTCAATAACCTTATCACCTAGACGCTCACCAGGTGGGATAAACAGTTCATTGGTTTCATTACGTTTTTGGTGATCAGAGCTTTGCAGTTCTTCAAAGCGAGCCATACGTGCTTTTGACTTCGCTTGACGACCTTTAGGGTTTTTACGTACCCACTCAAGCTCTTTCTCGATAGTCTTTTGGCGAGCACTCTCTTGGGAGGCTTCTTGTTGTAGACGAGCGTCTTTTTGCTCCAGCCATGAGGTGTAGTTGCCTTCCCATGGGATACCTTCACCACGGTCCAGTTCTAAGATCCAGCCCGCAGCGTTATCTAGGAAGTAACGGTCGTGGGTGATGGCTACTACAGTACCTGTGTAATCCACTAAGAAGCGCTCTAGCCAAGCCACTGATTCTGCATCTAGGTGGTTGGTAGGCTCATCAAGCAGTAGCATGTCTGGCTTAGAAAGTAGCAAGCGACAAATAGCCACACGGCGGCGTTCACCACCTGATAGGTGCGCAATTTTTTGGTCCCATTCAGGTAAACGAAGTGCGTTTGCCGCACGCTCAAGCGCATTTTCTAGGTTGTGGCCATCTTTCGCTTGGATAAGGGCTTCTAGCTCGCCTTGCTCTTTTGCAAGTGCGTCGAAGTCTGCATCTGGTTCAGCGTATGCTGCGTAGACTGCGTCCAAACGTTTCAGAGCGTCAGCAACGTCAGCAACCGCTTCTTCAACAACTTCACGAACGGTTTTTGATTCGTCTAATACTGGTTCCTGAGGTAGGTAACCTACGTTTAGACCAGGTTGTGGACGCGCTTCACCGTCGATATCCGTGTCGATACCTGCCATGATACGTAGCAGTGTGGATTTACCTGCACCGTTCAGACCTAAAACACCGATTTTCGCACCAGGGAAGAAGCTCAGAGAGATGTCTTTAAGAATTTGACGCTTAGGTGGCACAATTTTGCTCACCCGCGACATGGTATATACGTATTCAGCCATTGCCGATCGTTCCTAAATTAACTGTCATTCAAACCCATCATTTTATACCAAGTGCTTTGTTTTTGTTACCGCATTGCAAGAATTTCCCTAACGAATGGATTTCTTATTTTGAGCTGACCGGAAACTTACACGGTTAGGGTATACACTTTTGTTATTCGTTAAGAATGACGAAGTGTTTTCTATGCGAGTTAGAAACGCTTTGTCTCCATCGTCTTAAAAGTTTGACGAGTACAATTTTTAATACACTAAGTTGC
Source organism: Vibrio sp. Vb0667 (assembly GCF_033391095.1). Taxonomy (NCBI): domain Bacteria; kingdom Pseudomonadati; phylum Pseudomonadota; class Gammaproteobacteria; order Vibrionales; family Vibrionaceae; genus Vibrio; species Vibrio sp. Vb0667. Next base: position 114,618 of record NZ_JAWPOL010000011.1, read on the forward strand.
TTTACATGGACATCTGCATTCTGTGTAAATAGATGCATGTGTGAAAATTGCCTTAACATCACATGAACTCTAACAAAACTAGGCTTTAGGGCAGTATATGTCTGGGGAAAATGACACAAATGAGATTCAACGTATCTGAATTGGCTAAAAACGTATGCTGCGCCGCCGCGTTGTGTGCTATGAGTTTGAGTGCTAATGCCGCGCTGAGTTTGGAAAAGCAGCGCGAAGTATATGAGCAAGCTCAAGATTTATTAGATAAAAATGACATCGACGGATACCTTTCGATTCGTCCTAAAATTTCTGACTATCCACTAACGCCTTATGTGGATTACCGCACTTTTATTAGACAGTTACCGGAAAAGTCACCACAACAGGTGAACGAGTTTATTTCTGAGCACGAGTCTTTTCCATTTTCTCGTCGAGTTAGTGCTCCATACCTCAATCATCTTTATAAGCAAAAAGATTGGAAAACCATTACTGAGTTTCAAAAAGTCATTCCTAGTGGTGAGCGTTACCAATGTATTTTCTACGTCGCTCAATTAAAGCAAGGCAAGAAAGTCGCGGCGTTTAAAGGGGCTGAACATATGTGGTTACGTGGCATCAGCATTGCTGATGAGTGTGACCCATTATTTGCGGCATGGGACAAGGCGGGTGAGCGTACCGATGAACTGATTCTACAGCGTATGTTACTGGCGTTTGATGCTCGTAATGGCGGTTTGATGAGTTACTTGCTCAAACTGCCTAAATCAGCGCAGGCAAAGCAACAAGCCAAAGAAATGAAAGCGTTGTTTGATAATCCTTCAAGCGTTGCGGAATTCGCGAAGAAAAAACCTGCGAATGATTTTAATCGAGCGCAAAGTGAATATGCGTTAGAAAAGTTGGCTCGTATGAACACTAGCCAAGCACAAGGTGCGTACGATGCTGTCATTAAAGGACAGAAGTTTTCTCCAGAAAAAGCGCAAGAACTTGCCGACTATATTGCATTTCGATTGACTCGTACGGAGTCTGAGTCATTAGCTAAATGGCGCGATGATAAAACGAAAACCAGTCAGTACTTACCGTTGATTGAAACGCGCATCCGCTTAGCGATTCAAAATGCAGATTGGAAAGGCGTACAAGAGTGGATTGCTGTTCTAAATAAAGAAGAACAAGCCACGCTACGCTGGCAATATTGGCTTGGAAGAAGTGAAATAGCGTTAGGTGATGACATCGCGGGGAAACAGCGTTTAGCAACTCTGCTTGGGCAACGAAACTTCTACAGTGTGGCTGCCGCCAATGCAATCGGACAATCAATCAAATACCCAACGCATACGGTTAAGTTGGATAAGAAAGTTGTTCAACCCTATCAAGACTCGTTAGCTCGTATCGAAGAGTTGATCGCGACGGATAAAATCGCAGCAGCGAAGAGTGAATGGGCACACTTACTGCGCCGCGTAGGAAAAGATGAAAAGGCGATGTTGGCGGCTTATGCATCATTTAAACGTTGGCATAACCTAACGGTGACCGCGAGTATTCAAGCGCAGATGTGGGATAATATCGAACTTAGGTTCCCAATAGCACACCGCTGGTGGTTTAACTTTTATGCGAAAAAGCACAACATTGATCCCGTCACGATGATGTCTCTCGCTCGACAGGAAAGTGCGTTAGATGTTGAAGCCCGCTCTCCAGTTGGCGCTCGTGGTCTTATGCAGATCATGCCTGCGACGGCGAAGTACACGGCACGTAAATATAAGTTGAGTTATCAAGGTACGCAGGATCTCTACAATGTAGGAAAAAATATCGAAATTGGTAGCCATTATTTGCAAGGTTTATTAGAGGATTACGATAATAATCGTATTTTTGCTCTTGCTGCTTATAATGCAGGTCCTAACAGAGTAAAAACGTGGCGAGAGCGTACCCAAGGAAAAGTGGATGCTTATGCCTTTATTGAGGCAATTCCATTTAAAGAGACGCGCGGTTATGTACAAAACATCTTGATGTTTGAAACATACTATCGTGATCTTTTGGGTATCGATGGCGCGTTCTTGAATCAACATGAGATCAATACCAAGTATTGAGTGAGGTAACTTGATGTCGCACGAACCCGAGTACAAAGACTGGCAACAGATTATTGAGCTAATTCGAACAAGTATGGGCACCCAGCAAGATGACATGCTGTTAACTATGCTGATGTCACGTGATGAGAGAGAGTCATTAATATCACGCGTTAATATAATTAACGAACTTCTTAAAGGAGAATTATCTCAACGTCAGATCAGTCAGATGCTTGGTGTGGGCATTGCCACCATTACTCGTGGCTCTAACGAACTAAAGTCGAAATCTGATGAAGAAAAAGACAAGTTGAAAGTCTTGTTAGAACAAGTTGCGGTATCTAAGTAGACAGTATATCCAATTTGCTTTTAGGCCTTGGTGTTACAAGTGACTAAGATAACGTATTACAAAGGGCGGAAATATCCGCCCTTTTTGCGTATCTAGAGACTAGGCTGAGTGTTATAAATTTGAAGGAAAGTGCTCAGGGTTTGTGAATGGAATTAAAGCCAGAATCAAGGCTTGGTGATAGACTGAGCTTCGAGTTAGCTGGTCTTGGGTTAGCAGGCTAATAGCGCCACCTTTCTGTTTGATGTTATCAGTACCAAACACTTCGTCCATTACATCTCCCAACTCATTCGCATCCTTGAGTTTTTCCAAGACTTTTGGCGGCAACATTAAGCTTGCAGAACGAGATTCACCGCGGTGAGTCTCTGATTCAACCACCATCCAAGCAAACGTCACGTTTGCTTCAATTCCCGCTTCGAGACCGACATAGTAATCCGCGTTTGGCATCTCTACTTTTGCGTTTTTAACGCGGTTTAGCGCACCACGATGAGTTTCTTCATTCGTCATGGGCTGATCTGCGACCTCACTCGGTACACTGATGCCAACGAAGTTGAATTCTTGATGCGGAAATGCATTACGAAATGCACTTTGAACTGCATTAATTTTGGCTGGGTTTAGCGATGCGATTACAACTTTTGGGGTTGCCATGATCTTTTTACTCACTGGTGTCTATTAACTCAATTTTACTTGCGTAGGCTTTACGTTCTCACTCGGGTAACAGCCTAATACTTTCAAGTGCTTAGTGATTTTTGTTAGCTCTTCAAGTGCCTGTTGCATTTCTGTCGAAGCAAGATGTGATGTCAAGTCTACGTAGAACATCTCCTCCCACGGGTTCCCCATAATTGGGCGTGATTCCAGCTTGGTCATACTGATGCCGTAACGTTGCAGCACTAATAGTGTTTCAACCAATGAGCCTGCCTCTTGGGAGGTCGACATGATCAATGTGGTTTTTGCTGGAATCTGAGTAGAAACTTCAACCGGTTTACGAGCAACCACGATAAAGCGAGTATGATTTTCGGTTTGGTTTGCGATGTTGCCTTGAATTGCTTGCAAGCCATATAGCTTACCGCTTGATGCATTACCAATTGCAGCCACATCATCACGATCCATCTCTTGGACTTTCTGCATTGCATCTGCTGTGCTCGCGCAGGACTCCAGCTTTACCCCTTTCATACGGCTTAAAAACTCACTGCACTGTTGGTGTGGCTGAGGGTGAGAATACAGCGTTTTAATATCTTCCAGACGAATGTCTTTTTTCGCAACCAAGCAGTGTTCGATTGGTTGAGTTAGCTCTCCAACGATGTAAAGCGTCGTGTGTTGTAGTAAGTCATACACTTCATTAATAGAGCCTGAGCTGGTGTTTTCGATTGGCAGAACGCCATAATCAGCATGGCCAGATTCAACCGTTTGAGTCACTTCTTTAAAGTGCTCGCAGTTGAGCTCGATAAGCTCCGTATTTTTACGACTGAAGTATTCGCGACTTGCCAAGTGCGAATAAGAGCCTTTGGCTCCTAAAAAAGCGACGCGAGCAAGTGGCTTACGGCTTTGCTGTGGGTTAACGAGATTTTGCAGATAACTTTGTTGAAGCAGAACTGAGTCTTCAATGATGGTATGGAAAAGTTTGGTGATGTACTGCGCGTCAAGTTCGTATTTATCTTGGCCATTAGAAATCAGCTTGACCAATAATTGCTGTTCACGGACGGCGTCGCGAACAGGCTTTGAGGTTTGTACTTTGCTTTTGGCTACTTCAATGCTGAGTTTACGGCGCTCAGACAATAAGCTGAGAAGTTGGTCATCCAACTCATTCAAGCGTAAACGAATTTCTTCGAGGGAAATAGGTTGGTCAGTCATCAATTCTTTCCTTATAAAAAAGCCTCCCGATTTGGGAGGCTTTCTGTTTGTTTTTGACTTTTCTTTCACAAACGAGTTCGCCCCTCCAACTATGGGAGGAAAAAGAAGTCAAAAATAAACAGTGAGGTTAAATGCATAAATAGTGCTTAATTTATGAGTGTTTAAACACAATAAGCAAGGCTGGGGAGAGCGTCAAGCAAAAAAATAGCGCCTTTCGGCGCTATTTCCTCAATCTGTTCAGTTTACTCTTCTTCTTCCACTAGCTCAGGCTTACTTGCACGTCGAGCTTCAGGTTTGTGGGTCAGCTTGTTCAATTGTCGTTCTAGTTTTTGCTCCACTTCGTTGATAGCTGCGTAAAGATCTTCGTGAGTTGCTGAGGCAATGAGCTGGCCTTTAGGAACTTTGATAACCGCTTCGAATTTCTTCTGTTTGTTTGGTTCCTCACTGAAAGTTGCTTGGCAACCAATTAGGTCTACTTGCCATTTCTCCAGTTTTTTAAATTTGCTCTCAATATGAGCTCGGATTGCAGAGGTGATTTCGATGTTTTTGCCAGTGATATTCATTGTCATAAGTGTTTTTCCTCTGTTGCATCCCTCATGGGTTGAGTTCAGATTACCGCTTTAAGCATAAAAAAATGTGATTCAGATCATTATTTTGCTCGGGTTTTTTATGATGAAAAATGAATGTGATCTCACTCAAGAACTTCTGAGATTTATCGTGAAATTGCTTGTTATCGGTTAGTAAATCCGTAGATTGGATAGAGTACTCAGCTGAAAACGGCCTCGTTTTTAGAGAAGTTTTACGGCCTAATATTTGAGGTGGTTAAAATTTAACTACACGTAAGGTGTGATGACGATCACTGAGTCTTTCCAATGAATCCATTTAAAAAGCCGCTTACTGTACAAGTGGCTTTTTACTGTCTGGCATTTGGCTGACTTTTCGTAGCGGTATCATGAAAATGGGGTCTTTTGGGGCTAGTGAAACCCTTTCTAGACTTTTGACTTGGTCCAAACTTTCTAGTTGTTTGTATATTATGTAGTAGCGATTAATGCTTGTGACGTACCCAACCGTTGAGCTTAAACTTTTCCGCATAACGACTTCCACGTTATTAAACCAAACATTAGGATCGTAACCTTGTTGGGCTGCACGCTTACGAATACGCTCTACATTGCCGGGGCCCGCATTGTAAGCCGCCAATGTAAAGTAGAGTTTATTTTGTGCAGTAATATCAGGATCACTGAAGTACTGCTTACGCAAAAAAGCTAAGTATTTCACTCCAGCATGAATGTTGTTTTCTAATTGTCGAACATTTTTGATATTGATATTCGGATCTTGAGCGGTGCTAGGTAGGACTTGCATTATGCCAACGGCACCTCGACTTCCAACTAGGTCGTTATTAAATCCTGATTCCTTGTAAGCGATTGCAGCGATCAGTAAATAGTCGATATCGTATTTCTCACCATAGCGTGAAAATAGCGCCGCGAGTTTTTCTAGTTGAGCAATTTTCTTAGGGTTAAGAGCTCTGTTCAACCATCCCGTATTATCGATGTATTTACCGTAAATAACGTTACCGAGTAGTGTCCCAGAGCGAGACTTCTGGATGAACTTATTCACGACGGCTTTTAATTTGGGACTATTTTCTCGCATTGCCCAAGCAATTTTGCCATTTTTGCGGATAGGGATTTTTTTGTGAACCCGAATATCATCCATCACTTTCAGCCAAAGCTTGGCTTTATGGCTATCGAGAACAATGGCTTTGACGTAACCATTGTTGAGCATTCCGACCAGCTCATAATCTTGAAGTGTTTCTTCAATAAAGTGCACGATAACAGGCGGTAAGCCTTTTTTGTTTAGTTTCTTATTTAGTGTCTGAATGCTTTCAAAGTAGCTAGAACTGGCGCGCACCCAAATCTCTTTGCCGCTCAATTGTTCGATTTTCGTCATCGTTGGTGTGCTTTTGTTTGTCACTACCCACTCTTGAATACCAGTGAGGATGGGTGAACTGAACTCCACTTTCTGTTTGCGCGTGTCGGTAATAGTCAGGTTGGCGACAACTAAGTCACCTGAACCGTTTTCTAAGGCTGGCAGTAGCTGGTCGCGGGCAACAGGAATAATTTGTACGTTAAGCTTTGGTTTGAGTTTACGAAGGTCTTTTTCGAAATGCGCCAGCAATTCCGCGCCTATGCCTTTTGGTGTGCCGCCCTCAATGTAGTAAAAGCCTAAATCAGCAGAAACTAAGACGCGCAGTACATTCTTCTCCTTGATGACATCGAGGTCCCCAGTATAAGGAGGCTGTTTGAGCGGCGAGATTTGCAGTGCGCAAACGGAAGCAGACAATAGGAGCAGCATAACTGCGCAAAGCTTAGATATCGTCACGTTCACATCCTTTTTATAAAGGGGGGAGGAGAACTTTAAGCATATGTGGAGCTAGGAAGATCATCAAGAAAGGGCTGAATACACTATTGAGAGTAATAAAAAACCGCCACGGTAAAAACGGTGGCGGTTCAGTTTAAAGCAAGTTCAATTACTTCACAGGGTTGAGCTCGATAAGCTTTTCAGTTCTTGCTACGGCGTCTTCCAAACCAAGTTGCTTGTAGGCCTCTAGCTGGATAGTCAGTGACTTACGTGCAGCTTCTGTGTCTGGATACGCTTTTTGTAGCTCTTGGCTGCGATTAATAGCAGCGACCCAAGCTTCACGGCGAAGGTAGAAGTCAGCAGTCGCTAAATCATAGTTCGCTAGACGGTTTTTCAGCGCAACCATACGTTTTTGTGAATCTTCTGCATATGGGCTATTCGGGTAGCGTTGAAGTAGTTTTTTGAAGTCATCAAACGCTTTTTTTACCGGTTCAGGATCGCGATCGCTTCGATCTACGCTGAATAAATCATGCATAAAGTTACGATCTTGCGCCATGTGGCTTAGACCTCGCATGTACAGCACCCAATCCATCTTTTCATGGGTTGGGTTTAAACGCATAAAGCGAGAAATGGTTGCCAAGCCCAAAGCAAGGTCGTCGTTTTTGTAGTACGCATAGATTAGGTCAAGCTGCACCTGTTCTGAGTAGGCACCGAATGGGTAACGTGAGTCTAATGCTTCCAGTTTCTCAATTGCAGAAAGCCAATTACCACTTTGAAGAGAAATCTGTGCGTCTGCATACAGTTCCGAAGGCGGCACATCAGGAACGATTTCTTCTTTGCTTGCACATCCAAACAGAAGGGATACCGCTAAAAGGCCTGTTAAAGTCTGACGTTTCATATCAGGAGTCTGTTCCTTGAATCTAAATATTTCTTAAGCTGCCGTTACTTTCTTTCCAGTAACAGATACAATGACGTAATAGTCTATTTTTTCACAGTCGTGAGCATTAGTCTCACAGTTTTTAAAAAAGTTCGATATGGCTCAGCAGATTGTATTAACAAATACCGTAAAAGATAGCCAGTTAGGTCAACGTTTAGACCAAGCTATCGCCGAATTATTCGCGGACTTCTCTCGCTCGCGCCTAAAAGAGTGGCTGCTTGATGGGAAAGTTCAAGTTGATGGTGAAGTTGTCACTAAACCTCGTACCAAAGTAATGGGTGGCGAGGAAATTACATTGCAAGCCGAGTTAGAAGATGAAGAACGCTGGGAAGCGCAAGATATCCCGCTAGATATCGTCTATGAAGATGAAGATATTATCGTTATCAACAAACCTCGTGACTTTGTGGTTCATCCGGGCGCTGGTACGCCTGATGGCACTGTACTTAATGCGTTGTTGCATCATTACCCTGATATTGCAGAAGTACCTCGTGCAGGTATCGTGCACCGTTTGGATAAAGACACCACGGGTTTGATGGTGGTGGCGAAAACCGTTCCTGCACAAACTCGTCTGGTTCGCGCACTGCAAAAACGTAATATTACTCGTGAGTACGAAGCGATCGCTATTGGTCGTATGACTGCGGGCGGTAAAGTGGATCAACCGATTGGTCGTCACTCTACTAAGCGCACGCTTATGGCGGTAGCACCAATGGGCAAACCAGCAGTAACGCACTACCGTGTTGCTGAACGCTTCCGCGAACACACGCGTATTCGCTTGCGTCTAGAAACGGGTCGTACGCACCAGATTCGTGTGCACATGTCTTACCTTCAGCATCCGTTGCTCGGTGATATTGCATATGGTGGACGTGCTCGCATCCCGACAGGTGCGTCTGAAGAGCTAACGGCAATGATCCGGGGTTTCGATCGCCAAGCATTGCACGCAGTAATGCTGCGCTTTGAGCACCCAATTACGGGCGAAGTTCTTGAGTTTCATGCTCCAGTGCCTGATGACATGGTTGTGATGACTGAAGCGCTTCGTCAAGATACAGAAGAGCACGGCTTACCGGAAGAATTCTAATATGAAGACGATCATTCCGAATTGGCCAGCGCCTAAAAATGTCAAAGCTTTCGCCTCAACACGCATAGGCGGATTTTCGACAGGCCCTTACCAAGGGCTAAATTTAGGTACTCACGTTGGGGATGATTTGTCTTTAGTAGAGAAGAACCGAGCTTGGTTGGCGCAACAGGCAAGCATGCCAAATGCGCCAATCTGGTTAAACCAAACGCATTCAACCGTTGTGGCTCAAGCAAATGAACCAACAACACAGGTGCTTGATGCGGATGGTGTATTTACTTCTTCAAGCCATGTTGTTTGTTCAGCGATGACCGCCGACTGTTTACCTGTATTATTGACTAATACACAAGGTACGCAAGTAGCCGCTGTTCACGCAGGTTGGCGCGGCTTAGCAAATGGCATTGTCGAAAATGCGTTAGCGTTGTTTTCTGGTGAAGTGATAGCGTGGCTTGGCCCCGCCATTGGCCCTCAAGCCTTCGAAGTGGGTGAAGATGTTCTGCAAGCTTTTGTTGATTTTGATTCACAGGCGAATCAAGCATTTGCTCCACGCGATATCGACGGTAAATGGTTTGCTGACATGTCGGTGCTGGCAACGCAACGTTTAAACCGAGCTGGTGTGACACAAGTGTTTGATTCTGGACTTTGTACTTACCAAGATAAAGCCTCTTTTTACTCGTATCGCCGTGATGGTAAGACAGGTCGACAAGCAACCTTTATTTGGATCGAAGACTAGCTATAAGCACCAAAGTGCTAAGATGCATACTACTATTTTTGCAAAGCTATCTTTATTCATTCACTCCCTTGAAATTCCCCTCGTGAGTATCCATCTTTCTAACTGTCAAAAGAATTTCCTTTAGTTGAGGTTAGGAAGGTAGATATGCGTCTTGATCGATTCACAAGTAAGTTTCAAATCGCTATCTCTGATGCTCAATCACTAGCGTTAGGGCGCGATCATCAATATATCGAGCCAGTTCACCTCATGGTGGCTTTGCTTGATCAAAATGGCAGTCCAATTCGTCCATTGCTTACTATGCTGGATGTGGACGTAACGCATTTACGCTCTAAATTGAGTGAAATGTTAGATCGATTACCAAAAGTCAGTGGCATCGGTGGGGATGTTCAGCTCTCTAGCTCGATGGGCACATTGTTTAACCTGTGTGACAAAGTGGCGCAAAAGCGTCAAGACTCCTATATCTCGTCTGAAGTCTTCCTGCTTGCCGCTTTAGAAGATCGCGGACCGTTGGGGCAATTACTCAAAGAGATCGGTTTAACAGAGCAAAAAGTCAGCCAGGCAATCGAAAAGATCAGAGGTGGTCAAAAGGTCAATGACCCGAATGCGGAAGAGCTTCGCCAAGCATTGGAAAAGTTCACCATAGACCTTACCGAACGTGCAGAGCAAGGTAAATTGGATCCTGTTATCGGCCGTGATGATGAAATCCGTCGTACTATCCAGGTATTGCAGCGTCGTACTAAAAACAACCCTGTGATTATCGGTGAACCAGGCGTAGGTAAGACAGCAATTGTTGAAGGCTTAGCGCAGCGCATAGTTAACAATGAAGTACCTGAAGGTCTGCGTGGTCGCCGTGTGCTATCACTGGATATGGGCGCACTGGTTGCTGGCGCGAAATACCGTGGGGAATTTGAAGAGCGTTTAAAATCAGTATTAAATGAACTTGCTAAAGAAGAAGGCAACGTTATCCTCTTCATTGATGAACTACACACTATGGTCGGCGCTGGTAAAGGTGAAGGCTCAATGGATGCGGGCAACATGCTAAAACCGGCATTAGCTCGTGGTGAGCTGCACTGTGTTGGCGCAACAACATTGGATGAATATCGTCAGTACATCGAAAAAGATGCAGCATTAGAACGTCGTTTCCAAAAAGTGCTGGTGGATGAGCCGACCGTTGAGGATACCGTGGCGATTTTACGTGGCTTGAAGGAGCGTTATGAGCTTCATCATCACGTCGAAATTACTGACCCAGCGATTGTTGCTGCGGCGAGCTTGTCACATCGCTATGTCTCCGACCGTCAGTTGCCGGATAAAGCGATCGACTTAATCGACGAAGCGGCTTCAAGCATTCGTTTACAAATTGACTCTAAGCCAGAGTCCTTGGATAAGCTTGAGCGTAAAATTATCCAACTCAAAATTGAGCAACAAGCACTAAGTAACGAGCACGATGAAGCGAGTGAAAAGCGTTTGAAAGCGCTTAATGAAGAACTCAATGAAAAAGAGCGAGAGTATGCTGAGCTAGAAGAGGTTTGGAATACAGAAAAAGCAGCTCTTTCTGGCACTCAACATATTAAGTCTGAGCTTGAACAAGCTCGTATGGACATGGAGTTTGCTCGCCGTGCTGGCGATCTAAACCGTATGTCGGAGCTTCAATATGGTCGTATTCCTGAACTTGAGAAGCAGTTAGATCTTGCAACCCAAGCTGAAATGCAGGAAATGACGCTATTGCGTAATAAAGTAACCGACAACGAGATTGCAGAAGTACTTTCTAAGCAAACCGGCATTCCGGTATCCAAGATGCTAGAAGCGGAAAAAGAGAAACTACTTCGTATGGAAGACGTGCTGCATAATCGTGTGGTAGGGCAAAGCGAAGCGGTCTCTGTTGTATCGAATGCCATTCGTCGTAGTCGAGCTGGGCTTTCTGATCCAAACCGACCAATTGGCTCCTTCTTATTCTTAGGTCCAACTGGTGTGGGTAAAACAGAGCTTTGTAAGACACTTGCGAGCTTTATGTTCGACAGCGAAGATGCGATGGTCCGTATCGATATGTCTGAGTTCATGGAGAAACACTCAGTGGCAAGATTGGTGGGTGCGCCTCCAGGCTATGTCGGATATGAAGAGGGTGGTTACTTAACGGAAGCGGTTCGTCGCAAGCCGTATTCGGTAATTTTGTTAGACGAAGTAGAGAAAGCGCATCCGGATGTATTTAACATTCTGCTGCAAGTTCTCGATGATGGGCGTTTAACGGATGGTCAAGGTCGTACTGTTGACTTCCGTAATACGGTTGTGATCATGACATCTAACTTGGGTTCATCTCGTATCCAAGAGAATTTCGCAACATTAGACTATCAAGGTATCAAGAGTGAAGTGATGGATGTGGTTAGCAAACACTTCCGCCCAGAGTTCTTGAACCGTGTTGACGAAATCGTGGTGTTCCATCCACTTGGTCAAGAACACATTAAGTCCATTGCTTCTATTCAATTGGAACGTTTGGCGAAACGACTAGAGGAGAAAGGCTATCAACTAGAAGTTTCCGACAAAGCGCTCGATTTGATCGCTCAAGTTGGTTTCGATCCTGTGTATGGTGCGCGTCCTTTAAAACGTGCAATTCAGCAGAATGTCGAGAATCCGTTAGCCAAATCAATTCTGTCTGGTGAAATCGTTCCAGACAAGACAGTGCAGCTAATTGTTACTAATGACCAAATTTGTGCTCATCAATAATTGTATGGATACAGTAAAATTGAGATAAAAATCACACTAAAGGGGCCGTTTGGCCCCTTTTCTATAGTTTTTTAGAGTCTTTTGTCTGTTTTCTATACGAATAAACTAAAAAGGTGAGTTTTTTTAAAAAATGCACTTGTGTTCTTTAATGAACTCCCTATAATTCGCCTCCGTTGTCACGGGAAAGCAAGTGAAGCGGAACCTAAACAACTACGGTTAGTGAGTTAAAATTAACTCGCAGATAAATAACTTAAAAAAGTGTTTGACACGATAAGTTATCTAGCTAAAATAGCCGTCCACTTTGAAGAGAACTTCGAAGTGTGCTCTTTAAAAATATAGACCTATCAATCTGTGTGGGCACTCGTTGATGATAATCCAATTAGAAGCTTAGGCTTCAAATTAGGTTTCAATGATACGAAGTGACCATTGAATCGAAAGATTCAGCACAGTCAATTCAAACATTACTTCTGCTATTTATTAGCGAAAGGAATGTTCAGTATTCATTGAGCCGAACAAAATCTTAAATTGAAGAGTTTGATCATGGCTCAGATTGAACGCTGGCGGCAGGCCTAACACATGCAAGTCGAGCGGAAACGA